>JAIORK010000037.1 GCA_021108215.1 bacterium
TATACATCCACGCCTATGACCACGGCCACTATAACCGCCACTCCTTTCGGAACCTCCGGAACTGCTACGGCCACTCCCTGGCCTTCGGTCACCTATACATCCACGCCTATGACCACGGCCACTATAACCGCCACTCCTTTCGGAACCTCCGGAACTGCTACGGCCACTCCCTGGCCTTCGGTCACTTATACATCCACGCCTATGACCACGGCCACTATAACCGCCACTCCTTTCGGAACCTCCGGAACTGCTACGGCCACTCCCTGGCCTTCGGTCACTTATACATCCACGCCTATGACCACGGCCACTATAACCGCCACTCCTTTCGGAACCACACCTACCGCCACCGCTTCGGTCACCTATACGTCCACACCTACAACCACGCCTACCACCACAATAACTCCCACCGGCACCTCCGGAACTGCCACGGCCACTTTCTCACCGACAGTCACCTATACATCCACACCTATTGCCACCGTGACCTGGACCGCGACTCCTTTTGGAACTACACCTACCGCTACCGCCACCATAACAGTCACGCCTTTCAGTACCTCGCCCACGGCAACTGCTTCGCTCACCAGAACGCCCGAGGTAAATCCCAGCGTAACCCCAACCACCACAGCGGTTATCGTACTTCCAATTAGCAGCGTCAAGATAACCAATAACATCCTCAATCCCGTTAAAAGCAGTCAACCGTCCTTGATTTCCTTTCATCAGGAAACTCCCGGCAGGATTACTGTAAAAATTTACACCACCCACGGCAAGTTAGTCAAAACCTTGGTGGACAATAAAGAGTATCAACCCGGTCAACACACAATGGAATGGTATGGAAAAGTGCAATCCGGAGAAGTGGTTCCTTCCGGAATCTATGTTGTGCATATCCAGGCTCCGGGCATTAACCGCTACGTGAGAATTGCGGTAATCAAATGAACAAAAACCGACTCTATAAACTTATAAATCTACGAATTCAAGGAGGAAGCGACATGTTTATAAAAACTCTGACCCTCGTGCTCACCAGCCTGTTGCTGTGCGGGCCCGTGTACGCCCAAATCCTCAGTGGCGGCGAAACACTCAAGACAGCCATCGGCGCCCGCCAGACCGGTATGAGCGAGGCATTTACCGCTTTATCCGGTGATGTTGCCGCCATGTACTATAACCCGGCAGGGTTGGCCAAACTCACCTCGCCTGAAATCACAACGATGTATACGGCCAATTTGTTTGAAAACCAAAATGCACTTATTGCCTTTGGAATGCCGGTACCGTTTTACGGTTCCAACACCCTCTCAATCGGTTTAATGAACCTGGCGGGAGCGCCCATGGATATTTATTATCCGGACGGCACAACAGAAACCCGAACCTCGCAAAACGATCTGATCACAACCGTAGGAATTGCCCGTCAACTTTCAACATCATTCTCGGTCGGCTTCAATCTAAAGTTCTTTTATTCATCACTGATTGAAGAGTACACTGCCCTGGCTTTTGGCTGTGATTTGGGAACGCAATATGCCTTTGCCCAACTCCCCGGTCTGACTTTGGGTGCGGCACTCCAGCATCTGGGAACGGAAATAAAATATGAGGACGAGGGTGATCCCATGCCAACGACGCTCCGCATCGGCGCGGCCTATGCCTGGCTGTTGGGAAAACCGCACACAGTGACCATCAGTACAGATGCTTTACTGCCCAATGACAGTGAGCCGCTGCAAAATATCGGCCTGGAATACAACTGGCAAAACACGCTCTTTATACGGGGAGGATATAAACTGGGATATGATATTGATGCTTTTTCAATCGGTGCCGGGATTGTCTTTTCCGGATTAAAGCTGGATTATGCCTTTTCCAGCACACAACTGGAACTTGCCATCCACCGTGTCAGTTTGGCATATTCCTTTGCGCCCTGAACTTCACTCACGCATTGTGGAGGATACTCATATAAATATGGGTATCCTCCACTACGCTATATTCTTTGAGGCGTTTGGTCACCCAGCTACAAAATTGGATTCCTTGTTGTGATTTGACCCGATAACCAACAGAAATAATAACATCCAAATTACAAGAATTTGTTAACTTGGTAGAAAATTCGGAAATTCCGAATTTTCTACCAAGTCGATCTTCAATTAATTAGAGTGCACCCATCGGGTTTGAACTGACATGATAAAATATTCAATATTTTATATGCGCTTCAATTGTGTCAGCTGACAAATCCGCACCACAATCCCACTCAACAAAATATCCGCCATTTGTTATTTGCATAAAAGCATCTAATTTTTCCAAATCAGTAAAAGCTTCAAATTCCAGATAAGGTTTCACATCAAAAATACCTGCGTTTCCATTATCAAAAATTATTTGAAGTGTATAATCACTATTCGGTTTTACTTCACTTATTCTCATTGATCAAGTCCTTTGATTTTAAAAAGTGTTTTACCATTCACTGCAAGCTCCCAATCTGCCAACAACTCATCCTTATGAATTTCAATCCAGGCAATAATTAGCTTAGCTTTCTGAGGTGATATCGAACCAGCCAGCAATTTGCCGTCCGGCACAGAATAAACTGCTGTTTCACCTTGGTATTCAGCGTGAATATGAGGCAATTTATGTTTTTCAATATCCCGAAAAAACATCCGAATTAAAATACCATAAAACATTGAAATCGTCGGCATTTCTTTTCCTCTTGCATCCTCTAAATTGACTTCTAAACTTATTTTAACCATTTCCGGATAATTTTCACAACTAAAATAACTAATTACACATGTTTTTTATAAATTGATAGAAAATTCAAAAATAAGAATTTTCTAAAATGAAGCTTTTCTTTTCGTCTTCGTTAAGACACAAGCTTTGGTTTTAAATATTTTTCAATATTTTCTACCCCAACCTTAAAATCATTTTTATATGCATCACTACCACCAAATTTCTCATATGTCATACTTTTGGTTTCTTTTTCAGGCGGATTTGGTTTTTCACTTGCATACATAAATGGATGCCTAACGCCATCAATCGCATCTCGATACTTAAATAATGTCACTAGAATACGCCTGCAAAGATCATATTCAAATTTTCCCTTCAACTGTCGTTTCCAGGTGTTAAGACCTGTGATAGCAACTGCGATTGCTGCTCCAGTAAGAATAACATCTTTTATCAGCACTATGAGTTCAGAGCAGGTCACTTGATCTCTCCCTTCAGACAAAATAAATCAGTAGCTAATTCCAACAAATTCAATGCATCATACTATTTTCATCATCTACAACTATCCAGTGAATAAATCACACCACTATCGAGTTACCTTGAAAGACCCTAAGTAAGCTGTTTTTTCACAACGAGTACTGTTTGAGCTCCCCGAAGGGGGCGAGTTACGCAGCCAGAAAAAACAGCTTACTTAGGGTCTTTCAAATGTTTTATTTACTGTATTGATCCGTTGTATCTATCATATTGAGATGATACTTTTTTCAGTATCTCTCCAAGGCTGCCCAACCACCTATTCTTTCAATGCTTCCGGTTTGGTAGCCAGTTTGGCATTGATGAAATCTTTGTGGTCCAGCCAGAGTAAATCGGCAATCTTGCGGATGGTCTCCAGTTCACTGCTTTCCAGTTCATGATCGGCCCAGGCGACCGAGAAAAGATCATGCACCAGTTTGACCCGTTCCTCATAAACACAGACCTTATTCACCTCACGGGTAAAACCCTGCCAGTCCAACCGTTCGGTAATCGCTTTGCCGGCGGCATCCAGGATATCTTCCTGCTGCGCCGCATCGTCAAACCCTTTTTGACCAAGAATTTTTTTCTTGGCTGCAACTTCTTCTTCGGTAATCTTGCCGTCTGCACCGGAAACCAATGAGAGCAGCGCACCTAAAACCACGCGATAGGTCAGTGCGTGATCTTTTTTTTCTTCTGCTTTGGCAATCTTGCTTGTGAAAAGTTCTAAAAGCCCCATGTCCTTCTCCTTCACCCTGCTTAAATTAATTTAATTCCTAGAAAATATATATTATATAAACTTATTCAATTTCCCCGCTCTGAAGAACGGGGATTTGGATATGATCTGTAGAAAATCATTATTACAATTCCGCAGTTTGTTTCTCAAACAAACTGTCCCCGGCTTAACATGCTTTACAATAATGCTATCCCGCTCATGTCACGCAGTTAAAGCCGGGGAATTCACGGTTAATATATTAAACTAAAGTATCATACTGCTCCAAAACATACTCATCAAACGGTTTCATGACCATAAGTCATCTATTTTTTCACAGCGAGTAATGTTTGAGCTTCCCGAAAGGGGGCGAGTTACGCAGCCAGAAAAAATAGATGGCTTATGGTCAAAGAGCACATACTTCTTCTACTACTTTATTTATTATTTTCATTCTCACAAATTTCGTAATGCAACATTTCTCACAAAAGGCCGGGCGATTTCCTGAAACCGTTCCAGGACTTCCCTGGGATAGGCCGGACGATCCATCAAATCCGGATGAGTCACATGGGTGGAAATATACTGCTGAAGAAAATAGGACGGCGCACCCTCAATCAAGCGGACGATTTCGCGAATATCCGCTTCCTGTACCAGCCCGGGTACACAGGTCGTGCGGTACTCGGTTTCAATTTGAGGATTATTGCGCAACAGCGCGATGGTCTGAAGCAATTGCTCCTTGGCATCGGCAGGCGCACCCAACTCGGACGCATACCTCTCAGGCGAGGTTTTCATATCCACTGCCACATAGTCTACCAATTGTTCTTTGATTAAGGTTTTAAGCACATTGGCACGCAGCCCATTGGTGTCCAGCTTGATGGCAAGACCGGTTTCGCGCAAGCTTCTCAATAAATAGGTAATTTGAGGATGCACGGTGGGTTCGCCGCCGGTAACAACAACGCCTTCCAGCAATTTCCGGCGGCGTTCAATCGCTTCAATCAATTCGTCCAGCCGTAGATCGTCCAATCCCTGATCTTCCGCCAACAGGAGTGCATTGTGACAAAAAAAACATTGCATATTGCAGCCGCTGAGAAATACCACCCCGGCGACCTTGCCGGGAAAATCCACCAATGATGTGCCTAAAAATCCCTTAATGCCCTGAATTGCATTCATTTTTCTGGTTTTCCTTTTCCGGAACAAACTCTGTCCGATCTTTAAATTCTTCCTGCTTCCCTTTGTTCCACTGCTGTACAGGCCTAAAATAGCCTACCACGCGTGAATAAACCTCGGTTTTTTCAGTACATTTTTTTGACATTGTATTTACCCCCTTTCGCTCGTGACTGGTGTTTTATGCGGTATTGCTGATGTCTCGCTTGCGGATTCTGGAATTTCCGTATCACCTGTTTCATCTTCTTTCATATACGGACATTCATAATGCTCCCCGCGGATATACCCATGCACCGGACAAATTGAAAAAGTTGGCGAGAGTGTAAAATACGGCAAGGTATAATTTTCGGCAATACGCCGCACTAAATTTTTACAAGCACGGATATCGTCAATACTCTCCCCAAGAAAAACATGCAGCACCGTTCCCCCGGTATAACTGGATTGGAGCTCATCCTGATGCTCCAGAACCTCAAAAACATCAATACTGCCATTAACCGGATATTGAGTTGAATTGGTATAATAGGGTTCATCCGTGCCCGAAGTAATAATATCGGGAAACTCGCGGCGGTCCAGCCGGGCAAACCGGTACGTAGTTCCTTCCGCCGGGGTGGCTTCCAGATTATACAACTCTCCATCCGCCTGCTGGTATTCCTGAAGGCGGTCACGCATAATATTTAATGTATGCAATGCCAGCGTCCGACCGGCCTCCGTCTCAATGCCCTGTCCGGTCAGATTCCGGGCCGCTTCATGCATGCCGCACAATCCGATGGTGGAAAAATGGTTGGACCAGTACTGACCGCTGCGCTGCTTGACACCTGCGAGATAAAATTTGGAGTAGGGATAAAGATTCTTCTCTGTGTAGCGCTCCACGATCTTGCGCTTGGCCTGGAGGCTTTCCCGGGCCAGGTCCATCAAATTCAGGATCCGCGCGTGAAACTCTTCTTCAGTCGCAGACAAATACGCAGCCCGGGGTAAATTCAGCGTCACGACACCCAGACTGCCGGTCAGGGGATTGGAACCGAACAAACCGCCGCCCCGCTTGCGCAGTTCACGATTATCCAGCCGGAGCCGGCAGCACATGGAGCGCGCGTCCTCAGGGTCCATATCACTATTTATGAAATTGGCAAAATACGGGATACCGTATTTCGCGGTCATGGCCATAATCGAATCCACGATCGGCGCATCCCAGTTAAAATCTTTGGTCAGATTGTAGGTCGGAATGGGGAAGGTAAAAATACGGCCATGGACGTCGCCGCGCATCATGACCTCGCAAAACGCACGGTTGAGCATATCCATTTCCTTCTGAAACTCACCATACGTCTCCGGTTGCAATTCCCCGCCCAAAATCACCGGCTCATTTTTCATGCGCTCCGGCATCTGCAGATCCATGGTGATATTGGTAAAAGGCGTCTGGAAACCAACCCGGGTCGGTACATTGACATTAAAAATAAATTCCTGCATACACTGGACAACTTCCTTGTAAGAAAGCTTGTCATACGCAATAAACGGCGCCAGATAGGCGTCAAAATCAGAAAAAGCCTGGGCACCGGCTGCTTCGCCCTGTAAGGTAAAGAAAAAATTACAGATCTGGCCCAGCGCAGTCCGGAAATGCTTAGGCGGTCCGCTCTCGGTCTTGCCGTACGCGCCCTGCAGACCTTTCGTCAACAGGTCACTCAAATCCCAGCCGCAGCAATACACTGAGAGGGAGCCTAAGTCATGGATATGAAAATCACCGTTTAAATGGGCATGCCGGACACGCCCGGAATGTAATTCCTCCAGCCAATATTGAGAAATCAGAATCGCGGTAATGTGATTGTTCAATCCCTGGAGCGAATAGCTCATATTGGAATTTTCCTTGATCCGCCAATCATTTTCTCCCAGATAATTATCAATAATTTCATTAGCAGAAGAAAACAATTCAGAGGTTTTGCGCAATTTGGAATGTTGGGCACGATACAAAATATACTGCTTGGAAACGTCCTTGAATCCCTCATCCATCAGGGTGGTTTCGACAATGTCCTGGACATTTTCAACCGTAGGTATCTGGTCGCCTTTATAGACAGCTCTTAAAATATTATGTACGCGCCGGGCGGTATTCTGTGCCTGCGCGAGATCATGCTTACCCACGGCAGACATGGCGCGAAAAACAGCGTTGACAATTTTTTGTTCATCAAAAGGAACGAGCCGTCCATCACGTTTTCTAATTTGACCGACACCCTGAATTTCCATTAGTACATTGTCCTCCCATATAATTTAACATAAACATATTTCTGTTGTGATTCATCTCAATTTTTATTGAGAGTGAATAAAACTCCGTTGAAAACGGCAAATCTACTTAATCACAATATATTGTTGTACAATCAATAAACACACACTATATATGGGCGTTTTTAATCTGTCAATAAATTTATTTTCCCTATATTTAAAGCCTTTTCGAGCCCACACCCCGAAAAAACAACCTATAGAAGCCTTTCTGGATTGCAAAAAAAATCACATTTTTCCCACCAGGAAGTCCTCTTTTCCTGGTCATCGCACGATCCCAGTTTCATCAAAAACAGATGTCAAAGAAGGCGTCAAGTGAATAGCGTGCCCGCGATACCCTGTTGAAATTGCTTAATAAGGATAACGCATGATCGTTTAAACCTTCGAAGAGATGTCGGGGTGTTCAATCGTATCCTGCTGGGTATGCATTATTTTGATGATCACACGTGCTGCGGGTGGTCGTGATCACCCTAATTAAGCCGGGTCAAACCTTTAATAACGAGCCTGTGTCAACAAGTGGCAATTCCGTTCTTTACATTTGATTGTCGTTGCGAGGAGCGGTTTTTGCGACAAAACAATCTGTTTTGATTGCAAAGATAAAAACAGGATTGCGACCAACGGAAGTCCCATACGATCCCCCATCCGGTCGGGGCTTCGCTTCGCCCGCAATGACAAATATCAAATTATTTAAGAGACACTACCGCAGCGTGCTACCCGGACCTATTTTTTCTTTCGCGTTTTAAGAACACGCTGCTTGATGACTTGTTTTTTTACGCCGGTATTTTTTTTCACAACTTGTTTTTTGGATACCGTCTTTTTAGTTGTAGTTTGTTTGACCTTCTTCGCAGCCGGCTTTTTAGAGGCTGCCTTTTTCTTGGAAACCAGCCTTGGGGTCTTTTGAAAAGCAGGGACTGCCGGCTTCCACTCCGGGTGCTTGACAGCACTTTTCTTTTTTGTCACAGCTTTGGGCACGACCGGTATTTCTGATTGCAAAACAGGTTCCGGTTTGACCGCTGCTTTTTTCGGCTGCACTTTCATCACTACTTTTGGTTCTACAAAATTTTTAGCCAGCCAAAGTGCACCCAACCCTGCAAATAATACAACCAAGCTGATTAAAGCACCCACGACCGGGATCAACTCAACCAGGAAGAGCGCGGTAAAACCAAGAACAAATGCCCCAATATTTGCTTTCATTTTATCCGGGGCCGGTTTAAGCACCAGCACGCCCAGTAAATATCCCATGCCGATGGCGGTTGCCATCCAGGCTGCAAAAGAAGTAATCCCCAGCACAATGGCAAGGGGAATCCCGATAATGGTAATGATAAAAATAATCAAACCAACCAATATTCCCAATGCAGTTAAAACGCCCCAGCCCAGACTGGACCAGAATTGATACCGCATGACCATGGCATACCGCCGCGCCGGTTGCGGAAGCAGCAGGATAAGAATACAGCCCAGCACCAGCAAACCAATATAAATCGTCAGGCGGTAAACCACTTTGCCAAATGTAAAAAAATTCTTCAGTCCGGCGGACACATCGTCTTGATCTTCTCCGGTATTTTTTTTCCAAACCGGGCGATTCTGGACATGGGCTCCCTGTTCAATATGAATCTCTTTTTCCGCAGTATACTCCAACCGCCCCAGGATACGTGCTTTTCGACCGATGATGATGGACCCTGCCTCAATCAGCAGGTCACCGGCAACTGTCCCATCCAGCATGACCGTGTTGGCACTGATGCGCATCCTGTCATTAGCTGTGCCGCTAAAGTGGACGCTGCCCCCTAAAAACCAGGAATCCGCTTCAAACACACTCTGGGGTTTGACATAAATTTCCGAGGCCAACACCAATGCACTCCCGCCAACCCTCCCGCTTAAAATAATATGCTTGGCCAGGACATGCAAATCATCGCCTACTTTGGCATTGATCTCGCCTTCCACCACCGCCACATTTAAATCCTGGACCACGGTGCCGGCAATCGCGGCTTTGGAAGAAGCCGCGACAAACAGGTCCTGAAGTGCATTGCCGGAAAAATCAACCTGCTCTGCCGCAATATAAAAATCCTCATCCAGCAAATCGCCGCGATCATAATAGATGTTTTCCCCGGATTGAAACTGCATCCCCAAAACCGGTGATGCCGCTAAAATGACCAGCAGTGCAGATAAAATTATTTTTCTCATTTCCAGCTCCTTTATTCATGCAGGCCGATGTACGCTCTCAGTCGGCACCTAAAATCCTTGACCGCTTCTATCCTAGCATTATAAAAAAAGGTTGAACACTCAGAAATCACTTTATTCAAAAAAACTCCTTGGCTTGCCAATTGGGTTTTTCACCAAAAACGAAACGCTTACTTGCCCAGCTTCAATACTGTCAGCAAATTCTTGCCCTGATAATCACTGATCTCATAGATCGTTTTTTCCCCTTGACGCCTCGCCCAAAAATGCCCCTGCTCGGTTTTTTTCAATAATTCCAGCATCTCATTTTTATCCGGCGTTCCCACCTCAATCAATGCCAATATTTTTTTATCCCATACGGCATCATCTAAAATTTTAGATGCCGATAACCGGGCAAACGCATTGAGAAAACGGCTCACCTCGGCATCCGGCAGTACGCTCCCCTGCTGCTGATCTTTCCAGACCATTTTAGCCGGTAATGCCGCAGGAGTCACAGCCTGGGCACCGTCCTTTACAATTTGTTCCTGCACAACCTCTTCGCGGGCGACAACCCGGGCCAGTCTCCCCTTTTGTGAAATTTGAATTTTGCGAATCGTATCTGTCGAAAAATCATAAATCTTCAGACTGCGCCACTGTTTGGCATCTTGGTTTAGTTGCTGTGTGATGTCGCCCAACAAGCTGTAAACACCGGTCTTGCCCGGGAGCCTGATATAGGTATGGGTCTTGGCTTCATTGACCCGGCCGACATACAGTTCAAGCTGTACACCCGCTTTGCCGGCAATCATGACATGCATGGCTGTGGTCGTGGCAAGCCCGAAATCCGCTTCCGCCTCGCTGCGCCGGGTAATCATATTGGTAATCCGCAATTCCCCCAAAAGACGCTCCAAGGAGCTGCCCTTGCCCGGGTCAACCGGAAAAACAATGGGTTCCAGCAACTGCCATGCCCCGCTTTGTTTTTCAAAAACAATTTTCTCGTCGCCTTTTTCCACGATTATTTTTTCAATTTCTTCTGCTTTTACCACCGGCAACTGAGGAAGCTCCAGGGTGCTGAAACCCTTATTCCCGGTCTGACTGATCAAAACATAGATCAACAAAAGCAGGAAAAAACCGCCTGCAATAATAAACTTTTTCTGTCTCACTTTATGCGTCCTCCTTCTGCTGATCTGACGATGCTTGCTCTTCCGGCGGTGTACGCTGAGCATCCGCAGGTGATTGATTAAACTGCGCGGCAATAATTGCCCGCCGCGCCTCCATCCGGCGCCAAAGCACCAACCCAACAATAATCACCAAAACCGGGAGACCCGCGGAATTAAATATTTTGATAAACTGACGATGTCCCTCGGCAATTTTACCAATTGCGGCTGCCTCACCGCCTTTACTCCGAATCGCAATCAAGGCATCGTCCTGAGCAACCCAGTCAATCATATTCTGTGTCAATTGGGCCAAACCATCTTTACGCCGTAGATCAATAAAATCATTGGTAATAAAATCAGCCCCGCCCACCACCACCAGGCGGGCCGGCTTGGCATTTTTGATATACGCCGGCAATACTGCCGACCCATCACTCGACAGCGGAACCTGCCCCTCTCCAAATGCACTGGGAAAAGCACCCGTCAGTGTCAACATCAAATCATACTGTTTCATCTCGTTTTTCTGCGGCGGCTGAATATATTGTGGCGAGAGCATGAAAAATTTCATCTGCGACCAGGCATGCTCCGAACTTCTGGCTAACACGCTCCCGACCAGTTGATTTTTCTCTACGACTGCCTGATTCAAACTCAGTGAACTCACAAAAGGCAATGTAAATGATTCTAAATTTTTAACAATCAAATGCTCCGCATCCACATGCGTAACCAAAGGAAAGGGCGGGTACGGCACAATGTTCTGCATGATAAAACCGGGACCACGCTGTGCCACCGAAATCTTCTGACACTGGGCATCATACACCAGATCCGGCATGATTTGGCCGCCGTAGGCTGCGACCAACTGCGAAAGCTGTGAATCCACAATTTTTGCCTGCATGGTTTGACGCGCATCCGCTTTGACCATCCTGACAAGCAATGCAAGATTTTTGCCTGACCGCAAGAAATGATCCAACAGATAACGCTTATCATCCGGTATCATCTCGGTCGGGCCTGCAACTACCAGCGCATCAATCCGCTCCGGAATGGTTCCGGTTTTCAAATTAACCGGCTGGACCTCATAGTTTTTCGAGAGGATCGTCACCAAATTGGAGAGTTCCGTTTCATACGCAGGCTCACCAAACCCCTGAGTAATACCCACGACTTTCATCTCATCCTGGATTAATTTCTTAATCATACCGGATAGCTGATATTCCATGCCGGTCGTATCCTGTAAAAGCGGGATCACTTCTTTTCTTCCTTGATACACAATGGCCAAACCCATGTAACCGTTTTTCTGCTCAAATTTGTCCTTTTCAACCGCAGTCAACTGAATCTGGTAAACGCCCAGACTGCGGGCCTCCTGTGCCAATTTAGGATCATCCGCCGGATCCAGAAACTGATAATTAAAATTGCCATTCGAATATGCCCGGTAATCCTCCAGCAAGTCACGCAGGTAGCGCGCATTGGCATTGTAGGGTGGCGGTAATTTCTTGGTAAAAAATGCCTTCACCGTCAAGGGGTCCTTCAACTGACGCATATACTGTTTGGAAACTTTGGAGAGCGAATAAGCATGGGTCTTGGTCAAATCAATGCGAACAAACAGTTTTATGGAAATAATATTGATCAGCACTAAAATGCCGATAATCATCAGAAAAAACGAGAAATCACTGCGTGTGCGTTCTTCGAATTTCATCCTATTTCCTCCTTTCCAAAACCAGGCGCGTACCCATAAAGGTAATCACCAACAAGGAAATAAAATAAACCAAATCCTTGGAATCAATGACGCCGCGGGAAAAATTCTGGCTGTGGTATTCAACCCCGAGATATTGAAACAGGCCGACCAAAAATCCCGGCACCACCATCAATACCTTATCAATCAGGAAAAGAACGAAGCACAGTGCAAATCCCAGAATAAAGGCCACGATCTGATTGCGTGTCAGGGCTGAGGTAAACAACCCAATGCTCAGATAGGCTGCGCCTAAAAGCAACAATCCGATATAACCGCCAATCACCGGTCCCCAGTCCAGCGGACCCAGGGTTGAAATGGTAATGGGATAACTCAGTGTCACTCCAATGGTGATTGCCAAAAAGCTGAAGGCTGCCAAAAACTTTCCCAGGAGCATCTCCGTCGTGGTCAGCGGCAGGGTCATGAGCAGCTCAAAAGACCCGCTGTTCATTTCCTCCGATAAAAGCCGCATGGTAATCGCGGGTGCCAGAAACATCAGCAACAGCGGAGCGGTCGTAAAATACATCCGCATATCAATCTGTCCAAAAAGAAAAAAACGGGAAAAGAAAAACCAGCCGGTAAATACCAGATAAACCACCATCACCACATAAGCAATCGGTGAAAAAAAATAAGAATAGAGCTCTTTTTTTGCCTGACCGCCAATCCGTTTCCAGCTCCGCAGAATATCGAAGCGGGCGGAACCGGAAGCGGGGTTATCCGTTTGGATTGTCATAAATAAAATCCCTCCTTGAAAACATTCAAAATATGGAGCCCTACGGGCTTGCCCGTGGTACCCCTTTTGACCTTGCATCGCACGCCCGTTTAGCAGACAACCAATGGAAGTCTCGCATTTCAATCATCTTTCCGGTCGGAGCGACATCCCGCGAAGCATTAAAACGCATTCATACCCGGATCACCCGGCATTCGCCGGGCAAGTAACGCCGGGCAAGAGTCCGAGGTATTCTGCAAAGCGGGATAAAAATCAGTTTGCTGTCAGCCGTTTGAAAACATTCTCCAGACTGACCACCTCACGATACATTTCATACAATACCCATCCCTGTTGTTTGGCCAGCGCAAAAATCTCCGGCCGCAAATCATCGTCATGCAAACTCTTCACCAGATAGCCTTGAATATCTGCGGCTTCAGCTTCCGTGCTTTCCACTGCCTTGACTTTCTCGAGTTTTTCCAGGGACACTGCAACTTGCTTGCCTTTGATTTTTAAATGAATCCGGCTTTCATCCACCGCCTGCTTCTGGAGTTGCTTGGGATTACCGTCCGCCACCACCTTGCCTTGATGGATAATCACGACCCGATCACAGGTCGCCTCCACCTCGGAAAGAATATGCGAGGATAAAATAACCGTCTTTTGCCGGCCCAATCGTCTGATCAGATCACGAATCTCACTAATCTGATTCGGGTCAAGTCCGGCAGTGGGTTCATCTAAAATCAGATATTCAGGATCATGCAGCATGGCCTGCGCCAAACCCACACGTTGCCGGTTCCCCTTGGAAAGCTCGCCGGTTTTCTTGGCCACCACATCCTGAAGTCCACACACCGCGACCATCTCACGAACACGCTCCAGACGCTGGTGGGGGGCGATCTGACGCATATCAGCAATATACATCAGATAATCATACACCAGCATATCCTGATAAATGGGATTGTACTCCGGTAGATAGCCGATCATTTCCTTAATCTGATCGATCTCCTCCAAAACATTCCTGCCTCCCACAAAAATTTTGCCTGACTCAGGCCGGAGATACCCGGCAATGAGACGCAGCGTGGTTGTTTTCCCGGCACCGTTCGGGCCCAAAAGACCCAAAATTTCACCTTTTTTCACCTCAAACGAGATGCCATCCACAGCCTTCACAGGACCAAAATTTTTGGAGAGATCTTCTGTTATAATCATACGGGTGCCCTCCATTTTTCTAATATTTTTTCCAATAAAAACTCCAAAAGTTTACTCAATATCAATTCCCTTTGTCAAGTCTTGCCGTTATTTTTTTTCATGTCATTCCTTTTGTGCCCAAATAATCCGAAAATCATCCCGTTGCGAAGGTTTTCCCAATTTTTTCATTTCAAACACTTCGCTTTTGCGATAGCCGGCGCTACGCAATGCCTGCTTGACGGTTGTCAGCGAAAAAGCGTAATGCCGGTGTTGTTCAGACCAGGAGGTCTGCCAGGCATCCGGTTGACCGTCAAACCCCTCGATGGTTACGTTTGTCGCTTGCTGCCGAGGGTCCCACTTGGCTTGCCAGCGGGTAAAAAAACCGTCCCCTTCCATAACCTGTGCCATTTTGCCGAATTTTTCTTTTAAATAGCGACTGGCATACTGATCAAAACAAAATACACCGCCCGGTTTCAAAACATCTCCGACCTTGCGAAAAACCTGTTCCAATTGTTTCGGTGATTTCAAATAATGCAGACCTCCGAAAACACAGACTGCCAAATCATAGCTCCGTTTTAACTTCATCGCTAGAAGGTCTTGACGGTAACAGGATATTTTCGGAAATTTTTTTTCCGCAATCGCCAGCATCGCCCGAGACTGGTCCAGCACATCCACTTGTTTGCCTTCGGATAAAAACCGGCCGGCTGCCTCCCCGGTGCCGCCTGCCAAATCTATCACCTGGATGTACTCAAAGCGATGCTTTTTAGCCAAACGCTTAAATGCCTTCCACCAATCAGCAACAAAACGTCCCTGCATGATGGCATCATAGCGATGTGAAAATTTATCGTAAATTGTTTTTTCCATGAGTCCTAACTCTTGAGAAAAAAATAATTGCCTTTAAGACACCCAAACAGTGCTTCAGTTCATTTTTTTTTCAGACTGCGTTTGGCTGTCTTTTTTTTCTTTCCAACACTTTTTACCGCAGACCGGGATTTCGTCTTAGAACGCTTTTCCATTTTAGCAATACCAGGAGAAACAACTCCCTCAGTTTGAATCAATCCGACTGTTGCAATAATTTTCAGACCTTCTTCCGGTGTGATGGCAAGCACATTGAGATCCTTCATAGGAATCATCAAAAAAAAACCTGATGTGGGATTCGGGGTGGTCGGTAAAAAAACATTGACCAGCTCCTTCCCGGCAATTTTCCGGGCGCTGGCCATGGACGGTGTGGTCAGAAACCCCAAGGCCCAAATCCCGGGCCGGGGGTATTCAAACATAACCACCGTCTGAAAAGCGCTTGAGCCGGTAATGGAAAAAGAATTCACCACTTGACGCATCGCGGAATAAATACTGCTGATGACCGGCAAACTTTTAATCAAGCGGTCTCCGAAACGGAGAACTTGCCGGCCAAGATAATTGGAAGCAACCAAGCCGGTTAAAAAAACCAACAATAGCGTAGCGACAATACCAAATCCCGGAATATGCTTATATTCCGATGGTATTTTAAACCCCAGGGTCCGCAAAACCTCCCCGCCCATGGGTGCCAGCCACCCATCAAGGAGATTGAATAGGAACACAAACACAAAAACCGTGGCAGCAATGGGAATAATCACCAAAAGTCCTGCAATGAAGATTTTCCGCAAAGTAAATTTGCTTTCCTTGGTCGTAGTATTCATCTGTCCTCCCCTTTTTTTCCAGCGCCAGTATGCATGGGGAAAATTGCAAAGTCAAGTATGAAAGCGAGAGGTTCTTTGCACCGCACTGGCATCCTCCGGCGAGTGAACTGTTTTATTCCTTAACAATTATCATGGCATGTTTCCACCAAGTAGGTTATGATACCCTCATTATTTTTTGCCGCAGTTCGATTCTCAAGCAAACTGTCCCCGGATTCAAAACCGGAGATAAAACAGTGGCATACTAAAGGTCTTTTGTTATGATGCTCATGCGGATTATCCAAAACATGACTGTTCCACCCGCCATCCGCTTCTATAACCATCTGTTCCATAGAAAAAAAGCAGTGCCGCCGCCTGCTCAGTCGGCTGTGGAAAAAAAGATCCAGGATTATGCCGCCAAGCGGACGGATATCAGCGATCATTTAACCACCTTATTTCATGAAGCACTGAGTTCCCGGCCGAATATAATTGTCGAACTGGGTACGCGCGGCGGTGCCAGCACCTTTATTTTCAAAAAAGTTGCCGAACATTTCCAAATTCCTCTGATCAGTGTGGATATTGATAACTGTCGGGAACTGGGTTCCCATCCTTTCTGGACATTTGTACACAGTGATGATATTGCCTTTTCTGAAAAATATGTGGATTGGTGTAAAGAAAAGCAATTCCCGCAATCAATTGACCTGCTCTTTATTGATACATCCCACGAATATAAACATACTGTTCAGGAAATCAAACATTGGCTGCCACTGGTATCGGAAAACGGAAAAATCATTTTCCATGACACCCATCTCCGCCTGATTTACAAAAGAAAAGACGGCAGCCTGGGGTTGGGTTGGGATAATCAACGCGGCGTGATCCGGGCCATTGAGGAATATTTCGAGACAACCTTTGATGAAACCAAAGATTTCCAGACAAGCATGAATGATTTTATTATCCGCCACTGGGCTCATTGCAGCGGCTTGACGATTCTGGATAAAGTACCGAAAAAATAATATAGTCGATCCTAAAAAAGTCAAATTGAAACTCATTTCCCGATGAAGCCTGGTCAAACGATTGAGCAAGTACGCTGCCGGGATTCGGATGATACGATGATACCCCGTCTTCGTGGCCGCTACTTTCGTGTCTATCCTCCTCGTCCCCGTTCTGCACTTTGTCCTTTGGCGGCTTACGCGATCAATCATTTAGTAGGGAATGGTCGCGACCATTCCCTACCGGCGGTTGAGACCTGTGCGCATTGTTTCAATCCTATGCTGCAAATCCGGCATCTGGCATACGCCGGACAAGTACGCCCGGGCAGGCTGTCCATCGTGTTCGCGCTAGCACGATAAGCTTTTCAACATTAATGAATCCGATACGTCGCTTTTGACTCCTGTAAATTCCAATCTTCACGCCAGGAGCAGTGCGCCAGCAACTGACGGTATCTTTTTTTATTCAGCGTCTTTTTTATTCGCTGAAAATCTTCAACCTGCTCCAGCTGTTCAATGACCGGTCCGTAGGGGCACAATTTAACTCCCCCGTTTGATAAAATTGTCAGGGTGTTCTGTCGGGCGCATTGCGTAAATGTCTTACGCGGCACCAGGGAAAGGGCGGGCATCATACAAGCATCAATATCGATTTTCTTTAAAACCCGCATGCGCAGCATTTTAAACGCAATATAATCAAGGAAAAGCCCAAATTGATCCCGCGTCATCCGCGGACGTTGCTCATCTTTCGGAACATGAAACTGTATTTTCTCAGCCAAATCAAGCAAACGCGGAAGCAAAAGGTTCTCCAGCACCTTTTGGAGCATCGCTTCGGTTAAATTCACCTGAACTGTAATCCGAATTTCTTTTTGCTTTGCCCAAGCGAGTGCCTGGTAAAAATCCGGCCATTCCAGGTACGCGACACTCTTCTCATCCAGCAGCACTGTTACCTGAAAGCTTTGCTGTAAATAGATTGGTTCCACTTTATAAAGATCCGGGTAATACATGACCGTTGAAAAACAATGTTTTTTTTCAATGGCTTTCTCCATCAGGCTTTGACATGCATACAGCTTTTCTGCAGAAAATTTGGGTAATACAAATTCCCAGGCCGGAATGTCTTCTGCCATCCGGAGCAATGCGATAAAAAAATCAAGAGATTTTTCCTGATATGCATTTCCGGAAGTACCGGGTGGACAGGTATCAATACAATCATGAGAATAGCAAATAGCAAGTTTTTTCCAAGTCATTGTCTGCTCCTTTTCGAAAATAGTCCTGTTGAGTCAGACAATACTTTCTTAAAAATATTTCACATAAAATGATTTTTTTTTTAAAATTCGTCGCTTTTAAGAACAACGTATCAGAATCCGCTTAAAAACCGGTCCAATTCCAGTATCTGGGTAAAATTCTCCAGCACCAAGTCAGGTTGATGTTCGGATAATTGCCGGGTAGTATAGGGCCCTGTAGCAACTCCCACGGTCCGGGCTCCGATTTCCTTGCCGGCGCGAATATCATGCTGCGTATCCCCAATCACCAGCACTCTTTCCATGGAGATTTTTTGACAGGTGGCGTCCTCTGCGCGCGCAACAGCAATGCGTAGAAGCTCGGACCGCACAACGGCATCCGAACCAAAACCGCCAAAAGGAAAAAAACGGTTTAAATCAGGCGGTTCCAGTTTGATCCGGGCACCCTTCTCAAGATTGCCTGTCCCCAGTGCAAGAACATAATCTTTCTGTGCCTGAGCCTTTTCCAAAAATGCCCGAATTCCGGGGAGCACACGAAAATTTTTCGCTGTCTCAAGTTTTTCAACCAGCAGGACCAAATAACGCGCAAAGACGTTTCCCATCTCATCCTCCGCCATGTCACGACCCTGATATTTATTTGACAGCTCATGCGCAATGGATGTATCGGTCCTGCCGGCAGGTGAAATATGACTCAAAGCATCCTGCCAGCCAAAATATTCTGTAAATGCCTGATTCATGGCCAGCATGCCGGCCCCCCCTGTCCGTACCAACGTGGCGTCAAGATCAAAGAGAAATAAAATCGGTTTATTCACAAAGACTCCTTCCCATTCAATTTTCCCAAGCACCCTGGGTGCTGATTTCATTCATTTAACAAGTGCTGTTTCCATAAAATCCTCTGCACTTTAGGAAATTACTTTTGGGGCTGCACACGCTTTTTTAATTCCTGCTCGCAGACCTCCTTATTATTCATGAATATCCGGGTATTTGGAAATACCAATAATGCTTGCTCATACACCTCAATCGCCTGTTGCCATTGCTGCTTTTGAACAAACCCGCCCGCCCAATTATTCCAGGCCGCAATAAGATTTTCTTCAAGATGACCATCCTCCGGATAGACCTGCATGGCGCGTGTATAGGCTTCCACAGCAAATTGCCAGTTCCCCCGGCTGCCGGAGGCGGCAGCCAAACGGTCATAGGCAAGCCTGAAAAACTTCTGTATATTCTCATCTGTTCCCAGATTTTTTTTATAACTTTCAATAATGATCAGTGCCTGGCGTTCGGCCTCTACAAATGATGTCAGCGCCATGGTCTGTATTTTTTGTCCCCAAAGACCTGCAATCATCTTCCGGACAGTCTCATTGTTTGAAACATGTTCCTTTATCCCTTTCAATGCTTTGTCTAATGATTCAGCTGTGGGTTTCACTAACCGCCCCTTCACATACTCTTGCACAATAAACACCCGTTTATTCTCAAAATGGTTCTTCGCCTTTACCGCGCTTAAAGCCTGGTGACAACGGTCAAGCGCTTGCTGCCATGCCCTGATTTCAATGGCCTGATTTATCCATCGGTCCCAAACGGCCACCTGGTTATTTCCCAACATCTCATCCGCAGGATACAGGGTCAGTGCCTGTTGATAAACTGCGAGCGCTTCTTTCCATTTCCCTTGCCTGGCTAAGGTCTTTCCCCGGTTGTCCAAATCTACAATCCCTTTTTCTGTTCCAATGAAATCCCGGTTACGCGCAGACGCTGTATCGATTTGTTCGCTTTTAACAGATTTTTGCAAACGGTTCAAAATGATCGCATCCCCGGTATTTTGTACAAAATTATTTTGGTGATATTTCTCCATCAAAATACGCAGTTGCTTTTCTGCAGCTTCCGGTCCTTGACGGGCATACACATCTTCAATCATGACCTGAACAACATCTGCCAATCTCTGCCCAAAATAATTTGCATCAAGCTTTTCCTGAATCGCTTTTTCACACACCGCCTGTGCCTTCTCCCAGTGTTGTGAAATCATAAGCTGACGTATCCAGTTTTCCCAAACCACACGATAATTATGGTGTAGGTTTTCATCATCAGGAAACAGACCCAGTGCTGCTTGATACGTTGCAATGGCCTGGGTCCAGGCTTTTTTTTGCAGGTGATGTTGGGCTTGAATATCATAGGCATTGCGAAGCTGAATCGCCATCCCCGGAACATCCCGGATCAGCGGTTCACAACGCCGAATAATTTCCGCCGCACGCAGCTGCCCGTCTTTTTTCAATTGTACCGCCAAAAGCAGCTCCCGCACATAGGCCTGTCCCGCCCGTTGAATCCCAATTTCATCCGGATATTTTTGCATCTGTTCCTTAAGTTTTGCTTCCGCCTGCACAGCGCCTTGTTTTTTCTTGAGGGACATGGCCCATGAAAAAACAATAAACCCCCGATTATTGGCATAGCGTTTATCCTGGGGTGCAAATTTCATTGCCTCCCCTAAAATCATCATAGCCTGCGCAAAGTCTCTTTTTTTTAATACCTTGTTGGACCACTCCAAATAGACTTCCTGCTTCCATTCCCTGAGCTTCTTGCGCGCGGCCGGCGAAAGCGCTTCATTCTCCAAATCGGTCAATGCCAATGCCCGCCGCCACTGGTTGCGTTCAATAAACGCCATACTCGGTTTAATAAATACCCAGGACTGCAACCTTTCGTAGTTGCCCTCCGGCATGCGTGCGGCAGCTATTTCTAGCAACTGCATTGCTTCCGTGGGTTTCTTCGCGTCAACCGCTGCTGTAATTTGTTCTTCCCAAATAACTTTTTGATTGTTCAACAAGGTCGCATCTTTGGGTGCCAGTCCCAGACCCATTTCCACCACTTCCACTGCTTGCGTGTAGTGTTTTTGGCCCACCAGTTCCTTACTCCAATTTGCCAAAACCGCCAGCACATTATGGACCGCTGTCTTCATTTTTGCATCCAAACTTAACGCACAAAAATTTGCCAACAAGGCTTCCTGATACTTTCGCTTTTTCGCCAGTTCAACACCGTGATTATAGTAAATAAGTGCGGCCAATCCCAGACCCGTAACTTCACGACGTTTATCCTGGTCCTTTTCCGAAATATAATTAAATCCCGTCTGCCGGGTAAATTGAGCCAGCACCTCAGGCCGACTCGCCGGATCAAACCCCGCCGGACTTGTCGTCTCTACATCCACGTGCCTGGCACCATCATAAAAAATAGAAAACGTATGATCCGGCACTTCAATCGCGCGGATATCCAGTCCCAACTTTTGACCAAGAATGCCATACAGGGCTGATGATGACACACAATTAAATTTTCCGGTATCCAACAGTGTCGAAAAACTGCTCTGATTTTCCTGATACCCGGAAATCAATACCCGTTTGTGCATCCACGCCAGCAGCAGTTCTCCTTGCTGATAAACTGTTTTCCCCTTGCGGATCATAATTTTCGCTTCCGCGACAAGTTGGTCTATTTGAGCAAGATAACGCGCTCGTCTCTGTTTTTCCTGTACCCCGGAAGCAACCAGGATCGCTTCTGCTTGTGACCAGGCAGCCAGCTTGCCATTTTTTGCATCCGCAAACAGCGATGCCTCGTCCGGCGAAATGTCAAAAACCGAAGAATTCTTTTTGAGCTGCCGGATAACCACCAAGGCGGATGCAGGTGATTCCTTAAAAGCATAATGCGACTTCGGTGCACCCACCCTGCCTTTAATCTCCAGCCCAGCCAAAGAAATCACCTGATTCTTCCCGCTTGCCTTGAAACGAAGCATCATCCATCTGGCTGCGACCGGGTCAAAACGAATCGACTGGTTTTTTTGATTATATAACAAGGTTTCTTCACGAATCGTTTGAAAACCCGTTTTTGCAGAAAGCGTTGATACCAGAAACTCCACCTTCATGGTATTTTTATTCCCCGGGCTTTTCAGATCAAAAAAAATTTCAAACGCTTCGGGCGCAACCACCTTTTGCTGCGAAACAAAAACCAAGTCCAAAGGAAATCCGGGATCAAGCGTGAGTGTCAGGGATGACGTCTGATTTGGACCCCATAAAGCCGATAGCTTTTTTTTGTCCAGCCAGGCGTCCGAAACCGAGATCAATCGAACAGCACCTTGAGCAAGAAAATCAATGCTTGGTTCAGCTGCATAAGCAGATAGCCGCATCCCCGTAAAAATCACCAGGAACGCCATCACAACACGCTTCACCCAAACCCTCCAATGGTGCCAGGCACCTTTTAGAAATTAAACTTACATCAACTTAGCTTCAAACACCGCACTTCCAAATATCCGAAATTTTTCTAATCGGCCATGCAGATTATCCGACATTTCATCTGCTTCCTCAACATATTCCCGATACAACTGCTGCCGGGCTTTTTCATTACCTGACAATTCAAGATATGTTGGATGGAGGTCTATACTTACGGTTTCATGCTTCCGGCCATAGGCGTAACATATATAACTGGAATAACTATATTTCCCCGGATAATCTACCAACCCAGCATTGACCGGGTTACGGTCAATGTATCGTAGGCATGCCAGTATATGCTTGTTTTCTTCAATAATCGTGGACCGGAAGCGGTCGCCCCAAAAATGGCCGGATACTGTGTATTTGGTGTTGTAATATTTGGCATAGGCGGTCTTAAATTCGCACATAAAACTTGAAACATCTGTGTTTTCTTCCATTTTAATAATTAGATGAAAATGATTACCCATAGGTGTGAATCCATAGATTCTAGCGGAATATTTCAGTTTAATACGCTGCAATATCCGGCATAGTGCCTTTCGATCTTTACTCTTCTTGATAAATAGTTGTTTGCCATTGGTGCGGGATGTGATGTGATAGGTTAAATTTGGTGCTTTCAAGCGTAAGGGTCTGCCCATTGCCTGCCTCCTCTAGAAGTATTTACTGAGTTAGACAGACAATCTCTGATTTCCATGCACTTTTTCTAAAAAAAGTGGCTGGCACTAAGCTACTGGCACTAAGCTACTCGTATTGGGTTGAGGTGTTAAAACTGCTAGAAACGTAGAATTGCTGTTATGCCGATTTGAATATTTTGAATGGTATCGCTGCTCTCGGAATTGGTTATCGTAAATCCTGGTAGTGTATAAACCTGGATTTCAAGCATTTCGATGTTCACTTGGACACCCAAGGCACTTTGCAGCATGGTAGTTTGCGCTTTTTCATAGGTGTTTTCTTGATAGAGCAGCCGCATTTCAAGCCAAAGTGCCAGCCACGGGAATACCGTTGCTTTTATTTGGGCCGGAAGTGTACCGGATAAACTCTGATAATTTTCCCAGACATAATCACTAACATTAAAAATCGTGTTGTCAAGATACGTCAGTTCCAATCCAACAGAAAAATCAATTTGTTTGCCGGGATTTGTATAATATGCCCCAGCAGCAACTTCATAGTTGAGAATGTCCAGATCATACCCGGTCCGTCCGATTTCAAATACGGTTTGAGTCAATTGATAATTCCCCATCCCTGCCTGAACCAGGACATTTTCCGCTCCCATATTGCCGAATAATCGGCGTACATTGACTTCCCAGGAATCAAGTGAAAACTCAATTTCCCGGGTTTGGATATAATCGCCCATGGCTTGCATGGATGACATACCACCATAAATTTCTATGTCATCATAAATGATTCCCACAAAATGTTGCGTGGTCTGGGAATTATTGGTATATGAATAATCATTGGCGATATCTGCAGCATAATCAATAAAATGAGTTTGTTCTTGTATTGTAATAGCATAACCCAGTTCCAGTCCCAATATTTGGGTTGTAGCAACAGCCGCATTGATTGTCTTCACAAATTGCTTATCTGCGGCAGCAATCCGGGAACCATCCAATGTCGAAATGCTTTCTTGTGAATCGAGCCATTGCTCATAGGCATATCCGACATTGATACAAGCCCATTTTTCAATGGGTACAATCACCTGTCCGGTATTGCCAAAAAAATCATCATGATTTTCTTTCCGGAAAACAGGATCATACGGTTTGATTGTCTGTAATTGCAGGTCTGAATTATTTTCAATAAGATACTGTGAGATATGATTCAATTGCGCTGGGTTATCCAAAAGATTCTCCGGCTGCGCAATTTTTTCGTGTAGAAAGAGATTGCTTTTTTCCTGATATAGAGAACGAATGGATGCCTGGACAGATGAGGTTATTAATATAAGTGCGAATAGAATAACAGCCTTTTTCATACATAAACTCCTGTTTTTTTTATTTGAAGACAGTTTGCCCGAAAATATTTTCCCGAACAAGTAGGGGCACAGCGCGACCGAAGGGAGTCCCGCACGATCCCCCATCCGGTCGGGGCGCCGCGCCCCTATACCCTATAAAATGTCTATTCCACAAACCGGTCTGAAAAATCCGTTTTAGAATAATTCCAGATTTTCAGATTGTCAATATAAGCATCTGCTTTTTGTAATGCTCCTGATCCGACAATCCCGTTTAATACGGTGAATGGAACAGATCCTACATCATAATTTCCCCAGTCCTCAGTACTGTAGCCAACTTCTACACCATCTTGATAAACAGCTATTGTTTTACTGCCATCAAACCCCGCATTTCGGTCATAAATTAAGGCAATATGTACATTCTCGTCACTAGACCAATTTAAATTTGGAGTTACCAGTACACCGCTTGCTCCAACAATTATTACTTTAAATTGGCTGGAGTGGGCTTGATCATCAACTGCCATCAAGAACCAACTGCTTCCAGGATTTTGATGCACCCAATATCTGGCATTGCTTTTGGCTGTCTGTGCATAGCCATTAACCATTGCAAAATTCGGTTTTACCCAATATTCAATGGTTCCTTTTTCGCCATCAAATACTGAATTATCATATCCTATATAGCTGTACCTATCATCATTTATGGCACCATTTCCAAACTGAACTGAATCATAACTAATACTTCCGGTAATCGTTCCATTAGGTCCGCTTTCGCTATTTTGGACTTCTGTTACTGACCCCAGCTTATTCCATAGCAAAAGACCTGGTACTTCGACCTGAATGATCAACGTCCCGGTATTATGCTCCACACGGATGGTTACTGTGGTCGTGGCGTCCTTGGTCACAATGGCCTCGCCCGTGCCGGTGTAAATCTCCACGCCGTCCACATCGTACAACTGTACCAGAATATCCCAATGCCCCACCTGGATGGGCTCAAATATCACGCTTCCGGAATGATCGGCTATCGTGATGGGCAAAACATGCGTCAACGCGCCCTTGGTCACAGTCACCTGACCGGTGGCGATGTTGTCCGCCGCGTCCAGGGCAAACATCATCTTCCCCTGACTAGGTGCCGTGTTGGGTGCAATTGGATTATTCTGCGAGCAGCTAATAAACATAACAGCAGGAACTGCAAGTACTGCGAGTAATAATGCTAAACGTTTCATACTGTATCTCCCTCACGTATTGTATTTTTGCAGGGGCACGGCGCGACCGAAGGGAGTCCCTCACGATCCCCCATCCGGTCGGGGCGCCGTGCCTCTATAAAATTTTTATTCCACAAACCGATCCGAAAAATCCGTCTTGGGATAGTTCCAGATTTTGAGATTATCAACAATGCCATCATTGCCTTCCCAATGATGACGACTCCAGTCATCCGGCTTAGGATAGGTACCCAAATACAATATTTTATCTGTCGACCAATTTAATGTAGGCATTCCAGTTTGAGTTACTACTGTTGTACTTATTGCAACACCATTTACAAATAGCTTTAATTTATCATCAGCTGTTGCTCCTGATCCATCCCAGGTAAGCGCCATATGAAATGGAGTAGATGTACTCCAACCCGGTATACTGCCCGGCGCCATGGTTCTAAAAACATTATTTGTATCATCATCACGAACAGTTAAAATCAGGTTGTTTTGCCAATCATTATAATGTATTTGAATTCCCAAAGGCTGTTCAGGATCATTAATTGAATTCATAATTGTATAATATAGTAAACATACATTATGACCAACACTACTGCTGCTCCAATTAGGTTGGTACCAAAATTCTATACAACCCTTTGGACCTAATTGAAGATTTTCATATTGAATATAATTATCTGCAATATTGTGATCCCCTGTACGTTCAGCAGGTTCATATCCATTTCCATATTGTCCGGAAAGATATAAAAGATCCCCAACAATCATTCCATTGGGTCCAACTTCACTATTCAACACTTCCGTATCTGACCCCAGCTTATTCCATAACAAAAGACCCGGCACTTCGACAATGATTTCTAAATTACCGGTGTTGTGCTCCACGCGGATGGTAACAGTCGTGGTGTTATTCTTGGTCACAATGGCCTCGCCCGTGCCGATGTAAATCTCCACGCCGTCCACATCGTACAACTGTACCAGAATATCCCAATGCCCCACCTGGATGGGCTCAAATATCACGCTTCCGGAATGATCGGCTATCGTGATCGGCAGTACATGCGTCAACGCGCCTTTGGTCACCGTCACCTGGCCGGTGGCAATGTTGTCTGCCGCATCCAGGGCAAACATCATCTTCCCCTGGCTAGGCGCAGTACTGGGTGCAATTGGATTGTTCTGCGAGCAGCTAATAGCAATAAAGGCTGATATTGCTATTACAGTCATGATTGATAGTATTTTTCTCATTTTTTCTCCTTTTGGTTAAGTTGAAATTTTTATCCAACCCTATTCTGGCGGTTATCCAAACCGCCCTTGCCAAAAACGCACATCACCTCCTTTTACCAAAGTCGGTATTGCTTATTGATTTAGTCTGATTTTGGTCAACCATTGCCAAACCGGAAAAATCGTGTTTTGGAATTACATTGCTAAAACGGTATAAATAAAAAACTTAAAAACAGACCTGCTGGATCAATATAAGAAAGATAGTTTTGAACAACTGTTTATTACAAAAAAGTTCGTTTTTTTAATAGTAATCCCAAATGTCATCCGCTCATATCTTCTTTGCGTGTTTTGCCACTTTTTGATCTTTTTGATCCATCTGCAACATAAAATACCTGACCAAATCCGCGCTGCGCTTAGCAGCATCTGCCAGGGTATTGGCATCATAATCCAATGCTTTGCCTTCAATGGGCATGATGAGCATCGGGCCGATGGTGGCTGCTTTCCCGGCATCAACCGACACTGTAATGGTTGTTTTACTTTCCTTTTCATCTTTTTTCAAAACCCGGTAAACCGGATGGGCTTTGGCGCTGATCCGGGTTTGTTTTTCATTTGATTTGAATTCAATTGCCAAAACAAACATATAGTCTTCGCCGGCCAATTCCCTGCTTCCTTTTCCGGCTATTTCCTTTGGCAGTGATGATTTGAGCGTGGTCTCGGCACTTTGTGTTTGATTGGTTTTGTCAAAAGCATACAGTTTCATATAAATATGCTGCGACAGGATGTTTTGCACTTTTTTCCGTACCTGCTTTTCCGGCATGGCCAGAATCCGAGACGAGAGACTCTTGGGCAGGACTTCTTCTGAGGATACCTGTTTGTCCTTGACCCATGTATATCCATTCTTTTTCGCCTCAACACTCGTAATACCCATTAACAATACTGATAAGACCAAACATGACAAAAGATGATATTTCATTTTTTCTCCTCCTGAATCTTCTAGAATGAATATTTCAACTCAATCAATTTCAATGTTGATAATTCGAGTTTACAGAATTCTTTCTCCTGCGCCAATAATTCATTGTACTTATGAATGATGCGCATAATGTCGTCTTTCGTGATTCTAAAAAAGAACGCTCCAATAACACCAACAGAAAAAGGCGCAAGTATCCACGAGGGAGTTCCTTCGTCCGTGTTCGCAGTCGCTATAAAAACAGCAAACCCGACAGCAAACAAACTGTAACTTATCCAAAAAAATATATTTTCAACTTCCAGGGCATCTATCATGGGATCTAATTCCTGATATAGTTCCTCATCAAAAGGTCTTACTTGATTAATATATTTCCGCATTTTCCCTATTGATCCATTCGGATACATTTCCAGAATACTTAGGGTTTGCATATCAAACAGCTTCACTTCGGTGATTGATATTTCCTCGGTCTCATTTTTTTTCGTTTCTGCCAAAACCAGCATAGGATTACATATCAAAACTATTCCCACTACAAATACAATAATTCGTTTCATAGCATGACTCCTATTTGATCTTTATGATCCAAACCACAGACATGTTAATTGGACGGGTTTCATCCGCCGTACGCGGAGTACCATTAGACCCATCACTACGAGGAACTCCAACTCTGAGATAGCTGACATGTGCACTATCTGCCGAAGCAAGCCTATCATTGTAGTATCCTCCAGAACCATGTGTTGGTATTTCGTCTTTCGATCCGGCATATTCCAACTTATGTTTATGCCCCTGAAAAGCATCTTCTTGTTCCACACCTGATGTTTGACTCCCTCGCAAAAACCTCCCCAGAATATTTAAATTCGGAATGACTACCCCATCCAAAGACCCGCCGGTTCCTGTCAATGTCTGGCCATTGCATTCTACCCAGCTATCCGGGAGTGTTTGGGGAACATTGGGTAAACTTTTATGCCAAGCCATAATCGTCCCAACCGGCAAGGTGGCATCAAATGCCATTTTTTGTGCTGTAATCGCGCCGTCCGCCACTGTCATGGCATAGGCTGATGTTCCCAGTTTTTGCCTCAGTGTCATTTCGGCATTGGTACCGACTTGAATCCCCACCCAGAGAGGTTGATTGAAACTTGACGGGGTCAACGCAGTTAAATTACCTAACACAGTATTGAAATAACCATTGTTGGTTACCACACTTTGCGCCTCTTCCCAGACCATGGTCCCGCCGCTTTCAGCTGCGTAGAGACGGAATGTGACGGAATACTGACCGTCGACAACTGGTTGCTGAACACTATCCATCAACCGGCCTTGGTAATTGAGGGTGTTAGGGATGTCGGCGAAAACGCCGGGTGCCATAACAATCACGAGTAGAATAGAAAGATATACTTTCTTCATTTCCTCAAACCTCCTTTAAATTTAATGTGGAGCAAACCTTCACTTATTTTGCAATTCCGAAAAAAAATATCTTGCAAAATTGGAGTAACAGCCCAATAATACATGTATGACATATTTACCTCGTTTTTCAGAAAAAAAAATCCAGCAGCTTACCAGGCAATTCGGCGCCATTCTGCTTACCGGCCCGCGCCAGGCCGGTAAAACCACGCTGTTGACCCACGCAGCCAGACAGCTTTTCAAATCAAACTTCTCAACCTTTTCCTTTGACACACCCAGTGAGATGGATACTTTTCGCCGCGATCCTGACCTTTTTTTTCTCAATCATCCCGGAATCCTGCTCCTGGATGAAGTCCAGCATGTTCCTGATATCTTCCCCTATTTAAAAAGTGAAATTGATAAAACTCCCGGTAAATTCCGTTTTTTTATTACCGGCTCCCAACATTTCGCCCTCATGAAGGGTGTAAGTGAGTCCCTTGCCGGACGGGCGGCTATATTGGATCTTTGGCCCCTGGCGCAACAAGAACTATACAAATCCAATTTGGAACACACACTTCATTTCCTGGAAAATCCTGCTGCTTTATCCACACTAAGAAAAAAAGAATTCCCGGTTAATGACAAACAGCATATCGTTCCAGCCATACTTAATGGCGGTTATCCACCTGTAGCTCTAACTGGTTTACCACCTACAGAGTGGTTTGAATCATATCGCCGCACTTATTTGCAGCGAGATATCCGGCAACTTAGCCAGGTCGGCGACTTAGGCCGATTTGACCGCTTTTTGACCCTTTGCGCGGGCCGCTCGGGAACCATTTTAAATAAAGCTGAATTCTCCCGTTCACTCTCGATTGACAATAAAACCGTAGATCATTGGCTTTCCCTGCTGGAGAGCAGTTATCAAATGATCTCCCTGCCGGCCTATCATGCCCATACCACCAAACGCATTACCAAGCGGCCCAAGTGGATTTTCGCAGACAGCGGCCTGGGTCTTCACCTCCAGGGTATCCGCGACATGTCAGGCCTGCTGTCAGCTCCGCATTTCGGACATCTGTTTGAAGCCTTTGTGACCATGGAGATCCGCAAAATTTTCAGTCATACCGGCAAACCCTGGAATGCTTTTCATTTCCGCGATGCCGTTGGTTTGGAATGCGATTTGGTGTTGGCAAAAGGCGGCCTCCTGCTTCCCATTGAAATCAAGCATACCGCCGGACCCACTACCTCCGATCTGGCGCCGCTCCGATGCTTTATGGAACTTTATCCAAAAAACACTCCTTATGGTTTGATGATTTCGCTTAATCCCAAAGTCGAACAACTCAGTCCCAATATTTTCAACCTGCCTTTGGGCATGATTCTAACAGGTGCCTAATTCATGGTATCAACCGGCCCTGGTAGTTGAGGGTGTTGGGTATGTCGGCAAACACACAATTGCAAATACCAATCATCACAATAAACACCAGTTTTTTTCTAAACATCATTAAGTTCCCCCTGGCTTGCGGTTTATTATTTTTCCCTTGTCCGCAGTTTGTCATTGCTTTATACTTCAATTAGCAAGACACAAGTTCGCGTCCTTTTTTTAGGAGTATATAATGTCTGAACCACTAAAACATATATCCATTCCACAACAACAATCCGGCAAACTTTTTCCCACTGATTCTGTTGGTGCTGTTGTCAAAGCAATCATTGATAATTTTTCACCTAAAAAAATAATCATTTTTGGCTCCTATGCCGCTGAAAAACAAACACCGGAAAGCGATCTTGATTTGTTAATCATCATGGATACCGAACTGCCTCCACATAAGCGTTCCGTACCTGTGCGTCTGCTTTTCAAACCCATGCCCTGCGTCATGGACTTGCTGATCTATACACCGTCAGAGATTAACTACTGGAACGGCACAGCCAACCATATCATTACCCATGCCCTCCGCACCGGAAAGGTTCTCTATGCGCAGCCAACACATTGAACTGTCCACACAGTGGCTTAAAAAAGCCGGTCATGATCTTATTACTGCTCATCAAACGCTATTGCTGCCGGACGGACCCACTGATACTGTGGCTTTTCACGCCCAACAAGCAGTAGAAAAATCACTAAAAGCTTTTCTTACCCTCCGGCAAATTGAATTTCCCAAAAGCCATGAATTGGTACGCCTCCTGGACATGGCTGTTCCGCTCCTTTCTGAACTGGATCAATTCCGCCAAGCTTGCGCTGAATTGTCAGACTATGCGGTTGAAATCCGCTATCCCACGGAAAGCCTTGAACCTTCCCGCGCAGAGGCTGTTTCCGCCGTCGATATGGCGGAGGAAATAGTCAAAACAATTCAGGATCATATGCCATAGTAAAAACACCTGCTACATCTGCAATTATTAAAGGATTTAGTTGTATTTTCAAGTCTCCGGATTCCCGCTTTCGCGGGAATGACTGACAATAAATCCCCCGCCCCCCTTTACAAAAAAAAGTGTGTTTATCCTACTATTTTTTCAATTCAACAACTGCAATAGACAAAGAATCATGTCCATCCATTTTGATAGTCCCGCCACCGCTATATCGAGACCATTGTAGTTTTGCTGTATAGTTGCCAGCAGGAACATTTTCTACCACGCAAGTAAAGCCGCCTGCAAAATGCCTTGTTGCCATAAGACTTAGTAAATAGCCCCCCTCAAAGGGACCATAATATTGATTATCAATATTTAGGCGAAATTTAACGACACCTGAATCACCATCCATCCAGCACGAATAATCCGCATTAACCAAAAGAGGATAACCAGAAGGTAAAATGTCAAATTCAATAACATCTTCCCACGAGGATGATGTTGTCGATCGACCACTCATAGTTTGTATTTTACAACTCCAATAATCTGTCACTGCTTTTTGCGCCAATTTATCAGTCGTTATCGCCCCATCAGCCACCGTCATGGCATAGGCCGAAGTGCCCAATTTTTGCCTAGGTGTCATCTCTACATTGATGCCAACCTGGATACCGACCCAGAGGGGTTTATTGAAAATGGCGGGAGTCAAGGCGGTGGAATTGCCAAGTACAGTATTGAAATAACCATTGTTGGTTACTACACTTTGCGCTTCTTCCCAGACCATGGTACCGCCGCTTTCTGCTGTGTAGAGGCGAAAGGCTACAGAATACTGGCCATCCACAACCGGTTGCTGAACACTATCCATCAACCGGCCTTGGTAGTTGAGGGTGTTTGGGATGTCGGCGGATACTCCTGCGGCAATAACTATTAGTGTTATTGCCAGTAGTATTTTTTTCATCGTCTCCCTCATTTCTTTAACTCAAGCACTGAAATCGAAATATAATCATTTAATCCCATTGTGACCGTGCCGCTTCCCGTGGTTCTATTACATTGTAAATGAGCAATATACTCCCCTGACGGCACACCTTCTATCACATATGAGAAACCGCCAGATTTGTATTCAAAAGCCACAGCATATAAATTGGTCCCTGTTTCTGAAGGCGCGTAATAATTATCTCCAATTTTTATTCTAAACTTACTTAAACCACCAACATTTCGGCCACATGAGTATTTAGCATCAATCAGTAACTTGCCCCCATCTGGTTTAATATTGAATGAAGCCATTGTATGCCATCCCGGTCCATCGGTTGCGACATCAGGATTACTGTCATGATAGTTCCAGCAATTTGTGATCGCATTAACCGCAACTTTACTGCTTGTAATTGCGCTGTCAGACACTTTGTTTGTAGTAATCGCCCCGTCCGCCACTGTCATAGCATAGGCTGATGTTCCCAATTTCTGTCTCGGTGACAACTCAACATTTGTTCCAACTTGGACACTTACCCAAAGTGACTGGTTAAATATTGAGGGTGTCAATGCAGTGGAATTGCCAAGCACTGTGTTGAAATATCCGTTTTGTGTCGCTACTGGTTGCGCTTCTTCCCACACCATAGTTCCGCCACTTTCCGCTGCATAGAGACGAAAGGTTACTGCGTATTGACCGTCCACAACCGGTTGCTGAACACTATCCATCAACCGACCTTGGTAATTTAGGGTGTTGGGGATGTCGGCGAAGGCATGAGTGGTTATGATTATCATCATAAAGCTTAAAAGTATTAATTTTTTCATTGTTTCAATCCTCGCCATTAAACTAGAATTTAATAACCAATTATTCAATTTCCAAAAGCCATAACTGATAAATTGCCACGTTGAAACTTCACTGTACTATTAGCGGTATAACCATATATTTTAATGTTGTGGCTACCTGCTTCTACTGGATAAGTCGTTATAATGGGTAAAGTAATTAAAAAACCATCATCTTGAGCATAGTGGGGCTTCCAAATAGCTTCTGCTTCGGGAATTTGTGCAGAATCAATCTCCAATTTAATATAAAGTGCTATTTCTTTAGTATGATGATAAAGCTGGACGGTAGATGATATTAATAATACTGAAGGTGTATCAACAGTAATAGTTGTTTCCAGCAATTCAACGAGTTCGCTAGCTGTCAGATTTATTTCAGATGTTGTTCCAATTCTTGTCCATCGCGGTTTCAACTTACTCGAAGTAACCTCTCCATCTGCAATTTTTTCTGTAGTAATCGCCCCATCTGCCACAGTCATGGCATAGGCTGATGTGCCTAACTTCTGCCGAGGCGTCATTTCTGCATTGGTGCCAACTTGGATACCGATCCAGAGGGATTGATTGAATATTGAAGGTGTCAAGGCTGTAGAATTTCCGAGTACTGTGTTGAAGTAGCCATTTTGTGTCGCTACAGATTGCGCTTCTTCCCAGACCATGGTACCGCCGCTTTCTGCTGTGTAGAGGCGAAAGGCTACAGAATACTGGCCATCCACAACCGGTTGCTGAACACTATCCATCAACCGACCTTGGTAATTTAGGGTGTTGGGGATGTCGGCGAATGACATGGCTGGAATTGCCGCCAGAAGCAAACACATTATTATTTTTTTCATTTCACTGCCTCCAGCTTTCATTGTTTAATAATGAACATCATTGCTATATTCTTTGGACGTGTTTCATTGCCGCCTGTTACCTCGCAACCTTCTGTAAATTCATTCATTCCATACACACCTCTCATTACACTCATTGTTCCGGCTGTTGTTCCATAAATTGCTGGTTTTTGTCTGTGATCATGACTTTGTATTTCGAAATCCTGTTTTGTTCCCACAATATCCCCAGTTGCTCCGTCGCCACGTGCAGTCCTTGATGTTGCATCAGGATCTACTCCTGCACCATGACTCCAGCCTCTTGGAAAATACCCTCTGAAGTCCGGAATATTAAAATCCGTACCTGAACCACCATATGAGTATCCTATGGCAGCAAATAAGTGGGGGTACGAAGAAGTGCTTAACCTGTTGCCAGCACATTCCATCCATCCATCCGGCGCTGTCTCCATAGGCCACATCACAATCGTACCACTCGGTACAACTCCCCAACCTGAGGCAACTTTGTTAGCTGTAATCGCCCCATCTGCCACTGTCATGGCATAGGCGGAAGTTCCTAGCTTTTGCCTCGGTGTCATCTCTGCGTTTGTGCCGACCTGGATGCCCACCCAGAGGGGTTGATTAAAAATGGATGGTGTCAAGGCTGTAGAATTTCCGAGTACTGTGTTGAAGTAGCCGTTTTGTGTTGCTACACTCTGTGCTTCTTCCCAGACCATGGTGCCGCCACTTTCGGCAGCATAGAGACGGAAGGTTACTGAGTATTGACCATCTGTAACCGGTTGCTGTGTACTATTCATCAAACGGCCTTGGTAGTTGAGGGTATTGGGGATGGCGGCTTTAATAGAAAAAGGTAAAATAAAAATTATTGTAAAAATGAGTAAACAATGTTTCATAATTCCACCTCAATCCTTTACTTCCATGTCATTACCGCCAAAAGCAATGACTGACAATTCTGCATACACAACTTTTGCCAGATTATCGTTCCCCTGTGCCCAAACGTAGATAGAAATATTATGTTGGCCTGCTGATACTTCTTGCAATGTCATCATAGGTATCACACTATTAGGACCATCACCACTTGTTGCATAACCTTCATATTGAAAAAAGACGGGATCTGTTTCTATCCATGTTTCATCCAGTTTAATTTTAAATGATATACCCTGCAATGTTTTAGAATGTGTGACAGAACCATAAAATAATATTTGCAGTATAGAATCGCTTTCAACTTCTATCTTCAAATCCAATTCAGGTATGTGCTTATCTCCGGTATTGCCTGCAATTTCCACGTCCGGTTCAAAGTCAATTGCTTTCTTTGCATAACCTAATTTCATCTTTGATAAAGTAACCGCTTTATCAGCAATATCATTTTCTTCAATCCCTCCATCTTTTATCTTGTTTGAAGTAATAGCATTATCTTTAAGCTTATCTGTTGTAATCACATTATCAGCAACCCCTATTGCATACGCTGCAGTGCCAAGTTGTTGCCTTGGTGTCATTTCTGCACCAGTTTCCATCTGAACACCTATCCATAATGATTGATTGAAATCTCCCATATTCAAACTAGTTATATTCCCCAACACTGCATTGAAGTATCCGTTTTTCGTTGTTACGATTTGTGCTTCCTGCCACAAAATATTTCCGGCTACAGGAGTGGTATATAATCGAAAGGTTACAGAACAATCTTTGTCTGCGACCGGATGGTTTTCATTAACCATCAACCGGCCTTGATAGTTGAGTGTCTTAGGGATGTCGGCATGAGAACTGGTATTTATCGTTAGTAATACCATAAAAACAATCATAATTATTTTCTTCATTTCAGCCCTTCCTTTACGTCAATATTTGTGTAGGGGCAATTCATGAATTGCCCCTACAATCATTTTATTTTTATTATCCATACAACTGACATATTAATTGGTCTTGTTTCATCTCCTGCATCCGCGCCCGTCACATTACCAACAGTGGCATTATCCGAGTCTATACTATATTTGTCATTTCCACTGTCTGCATCCTTTGAAGAAGACTTTCTTCTTTTAGCAGATGTTGTATGCCCATGTTGTCGAAGTTGGTCCGCTTGGGGTGTGCCCGAAATATTACTTCCGCGAAGAAATCTTTTCTCACCATTTAGATCTGGAACAATTCCACCGTGATAAGGACTTTCCAAATCGTCTACTATCTGACCATTACACTCCACAAATTGATTAGGCAAATCAGGTGTAACAGCTAAATATGACTTATGCCAAGCCAAGATTGTTCCTATGGGAATATCTGCACCAGGTGCAATTTTATCAGCAGTAATTGATCCATTTGCTATTTTCCCAGTTGTAATCCCTCCATCCACCACGGTCATGGCATAGGCTGATGTGCCTAACTTCTGCCGAGGCGTCATCTCAGCATTATTTCCCACCTGAATGCCTACCCATAGAGGTTGATTGAAAATCGAGGGTGACATGGATGTCACCGCTCCCAAAGTTGTGTTGAAATATCCGTTTTTCACATTCACAGACTGCGCTTCTTCCCATACCATAGTTCCACCGCTTTCTGCAGCATAGAAACGGAAGGTTACTGCATATTGACCGTCGACAGCAGGTTGGTTAGCGCTATTTATCAATCGGCCCTGGTAATTGAGGGTGTTGGGAATGTCGGCAAATGAAACCGATGCTATTGAAACTATAATTATGAGTACCGTGATTATTTTTTTCATGTGTCAACCCCCATTGTTTCTTTCTTTTCTCCTGTCATCCCCACCCTTTTGTTTATTCTTTCTCGCAAAACACACAATCAATATAGGGTGGCAAGCTACTCGCATCATCCACTGTATGCGTATGTTGCCCATTGGAGCTGGTTGTACCACTATAGGTATGTCTATGGTGATTATCCGCTACACGGTTTCCGCTGCTGTTTTCCCCTTCTGTAACACTATCTTCTTCACTTGTCGTTCCACTATAAGAATGGTTGTGGCTACCGGCTTCCTGCATAGTATGCGTATGCGTTTCACTCCCGCCTGTAGCACCGTATTCTGAAGCACCTCTTACAAATTTGCCGTCAAATTCTCCCACCCGCTTGTAACCAATAGGACAGGTTGCTCCGCGCCATAGGATGATCGCGCCTTGGGGCACAGCATTTTGTCCACCCGCCACGGACATGGCATACGGCGCAGCACCTAACTTCTGTCGGGGGGTCATTTCGCTCTTATCACTAATCTGAATTGCCATCCATAAAGCCTGGTCGAATAATGCGGGACTTAATGCGCTTGATCCGCCTAAAACAGTATTAAAATACCCGTTGCTTGCCGTCACTGTCTGCGCTTCTTCCCATACCATAGTTCCTCCGCTTTCTGCGGTATAGAGACGAAAGGTTACGGAATAATTACCTTTCGCTACGGGTTGATGGGCGCTATCCATCAGCCGTCCCTGGTAGTTGAGGGTGTTGGGAATGTCGGCGAAAGCTATTCCGGCTGTCACCCAAATCACTGCCAGAATCAATATTGTTTTTTTCATTTTGTGCCTCCTTCTTAGGGGTGAATACGCCAGCCCAAAAGATAATTTGTTGTAGGGAACGGTCGCGACCGTTCCCTACGGATCATTTGACGACCGCGACTTTAAGAATTTTCCGGCTATTGCCGATCTGCACAACCACCACATATATCCCGCTGCCCACAGTTGAGTGATTGGTATTCAATCCCTGCCAGACAACCGACCAGAAATCATCCAAAGGATTGCCGGTATTGGAAGCCAGGGGATCATATTCCTGATCCACCACAGTTTTGACAAACTCACCCAGAAGATTATAAATTTTAATCGTGACTCTTTTTCGTTCAGAGCCAACACGAAATTGGATCACGGTTTCTTCGCCTTGAGTGGGATTAAACTTGTTGTTCACTGCCCAGGCAATGCGTCCTTCCGGCAGTTTGGCCTTGATATCATCCTGATTAAACACACTAATGGCCTGTAAAAACCCGGAAATCAACAAATGAACATCATTGTTCATGGAACCGATAATGGTCTCTCCCAAACTCCCCAGCAGGGTATAGGTTGTATTGGATTGAAGCCCTCCTGCTGAATTGAGATGCCGTTCATTGATGCTGTACTCATCATCTGTCATGGCCCATCCTGTTGATGCCAGCAGGCATATCGCTATTACTATAATTATTTTTTTCATGTTCCCTCCTGTCCCCACAGTTTTCAGGCACTGTGCTCCTTGTCTCATTCTTCTTTTCCTTTTCCGGGCGTTTCTACAATCGCCCATACTTTATCGTCAATATCCATACTCAAACCCTGAACCTCTGCCAAGCTGATGTTCGGATCAACCATTTCTATGATGATCCCGGCAATAGGCGCACCTTTGGCATCCAGCAGTGAACCGGAGTAGCCTTTTTTGATGCCATGATTACGACCGATATTTAATACAATCTGATTGACCAATCCGCCTTTTCGCCGGACTTCCAGCACCTGCGCCTGCACCCGGGTTGCATCCTTTTCAGGCTTTGCAGTAACCTGCATGTCTGCAACCATTTCTTCAAGCAGATCCGCCTGGGATTTTTCCGGTTCTGCCGGTTTATCGGATTTTCCTGTGCTCTTGATAGGTGCCAGGACATATCCCAAACTCACCCGGTGCGCCGAATTGAGCACTTCCACAAAATTGAGCGCATAATTCAGGCTAAAATTTTGCCATACAACACCCAAACCGGCAGTAATCCCGCCCATATCAACGCCTAATTTGTAACCGCCGCGTACAGCCACCATATCTGCGATAAAAACTTCCAGACCCACATTACCGTTCCATTTTTCTTCCAAATCATACTGTACATCTCCGGCAAATCTGATATTCACCACCGGATCAGGATCAAATGCATACGACAGTCCGGCCAGTCCATAAGCAGGCAGAGGATCTGCGGTAGTATCATATTGAATGGGCGTTCCGATGTTTTTCAAAGCCAGACCCACATTGAGATTTTCCGCCAATGGTTTAATCTCGTAATACACTCCAAGATCACCTGCCAATGCAAATGCCGAATATTCTTCGACCAATGTCGAATAAAGCATCTTCGCACTGACACCGAACGCCACTACCTGTCCCATAATCCCAAAGCGCTTGGCTGCGCCCAAAGAGAGGAGCATATCCCTCTGCGCGTTGATATTGCTGATATCGCCATCATAAGTCACCAGCTCCATCACGCCGGCATCATAATAGAGAAAATGACTCATCATGTTCCAACCATCGCGTAAACGCATATCATAAGAAATGGAACCAAATGCATCTTCCGCCAATCCACTGTAATACGTTGCTGCAACACGCGGATGTTTGATGTCGAGCAATGCTGCGGGATTATAGTCATAGGCAGCCGAGCCCTCCCCCAATACAGCTGCCTGGGCATTTCCCATCCCGGCTGCGCGTACATTGATCTGATTTTTCAGCAGCAATCCCGAACAGGTTGTGGAATCCTGCGCATAGACACTCGAAATTATAAATATTGCGCCTAGCATGGTCATCACAGTTTTCTTGTTCATGCCAACCCTCCTTGATCAACCTGTAGGGGCACGGCGCGCCGTGCTCCTACAACATTAAATTTTTTCACCATTTGGCCATCTCCATGCGGCGTTTGGTTTCCGCATTAATGGGAATATTCAAATAGATATGTGAAAAGTGCTTAAAACCGATCTCATTGTTTGTGAGATCAATATCCTTGCACACGATTTTCAATGCTTTTTGAGTGGGTTCGTCCAATTGGGCTGTCACTGCAACATCATGCCCGTATAAATAGAGCCATCCCTGGACTACTGCGATAATCTCTGAACGATTCATGTAGCGGTAATAATTGGCAATCTGTTCCATCACGTACCGGTCCGGCTTGGCATCCGATCCCAGCAACCGCCAATAAGGCAGACGCAGATGGCGGCCCACCAACTGGATCACACTCGTCTCCACCAAAAGCCGCACTGCTGCATGACGGCCCTGAACTTTCTTGATACTGCCTTTGGCGCCGAATGACTGTCCGAACAAACTGATACCCACCTCTTTATTACTCAATGCCTTACGCACTTCCATGGAATTGACTGTATTGATTTTGGGAATACCGGTCATGGTATTAAAATCCAGCAAATTAAAATCCAGTGTAATCCGCGCCAGACCCCATTTGCTTGCAGCGCTCAAACGCATATCAACAGCTGTGGAAGGCATATCCTGCGGCAATCCACTGAAATCAGCACCCAAACTTCCGTCTGTATTTGATCCCCGGGTCATGAGGCCGCGGTCAAACTCGGTCACCCCTCCGCTGAGCACCACATCCGGCAGGGCTTTATTACCCAAGGCGCCATAACCTGTCATGACTGTATTCTGAATAAAAGAAGGATCATACGGAATAAAAGTGACCTTGCCACCGATAGTATTCAATGTGCTTTTCATCATCTCTGTGATATCTCTGGGTATTTCATAACCAGTGGACGAAGAGCTGCCGGTGTTGTCCCCCAAAGGCTTGCACATAATTTTCATGGATGGCGTGTCATAGATATCTGTCATGATCCCCAAATCATTCAAAGCATTTGTAAATGAAGTCACCTTCATTTGGGGGAGGCTTTCTTGAAGTTCAACATCCACTTCACGCGGATCAATTGATGCGCATGCTGGAATCAACCCAATCATACTGATGCTGATCATGCTGAACCAAAATCGCTTGAATTTTATTGGTTTCATAACCATGATACGCCACTCCTTTTTTTTCATTTTTCAATGACAATATTGATGACTTTGTCAACCGTACTACCGGATTCCACAACAATGCTGTTCTGATTGTTATCACCTGAACCATCATTTAAATTAATATTATTTTTATTTGATTTTTTCTTCTCTTTTTCCACATCTTTTTTAGCCTTTTCATTGCCTTTGGCCATGTCTTCCTTTTTAGCGGCATATTCCCATACCTTGGCATCCCCAAGAGCATCTGACACAATAAAACTGATATTGGTATCCGGTTTTCCCAAATCGTCATACTCTTTGATGCTGTCATCTTTGTACTTGGAAATATCATCATCAAAATCTCCGGCCGATACCATAACAGTCGTCATCCCGGTGATTAAAAAGCCTATTAACAACACCCTCAAACATCTCATCCCTACCATGTCATCCTCCAATCAAGCAATCATCTGTCGGCCATCACGGGCCAAACCACACATCGACCCGCGATGGCCGCTATCCGTTCCTTTCTTTCGGATTATTCCCCGACAATAGCACCCATGTTGGCTTCCGAATCCTCACCTACAGCAATATTCATGGCTCCTCCATCAACTTCCACATTATTGGTCCATGTACTGCCGACATGGTATCCATCCTTTAAATCAATCGATCCCATCCGCGAGGTGGAATTTTTCCCCACTGCGACATTCAAGCCTGATTTAATTTCCACTTTGTTGGTGAGCTTACCGGTCACCCGGGAATTTTCAATATTGATTGAACCCATGGAAGCATTGGAGCCTTCCCCCACAGCGACATTCAGCCCTTCCTTAACATTGACATTGTTATTAAGCTGACCGGACACTTTGGCGCCCTTAAGACTGATCGAACCCATAGAAGCGGTGGAATTTTCCCCAACCGCCACATTGAGTGCCTGTTTCGAAAGTGTCACTTTGTTGGTCACATCCCCGCCTGCTGTAGACACACCATTTTTCATACGAATCGTGCCCATGTCCGCTTTGCTGCCTTTTTTTACCGCAATATTTGTCGAACCATCTACTTTTACGTCATTGGTAATATCTGCATGAACTAATCCGCTGCTGGAAATCACCAGAATGGCTGCCACCGCATAAATTATTTTTTTCATCATTCATTCCCCTTTCATTTTTTGTTTGCTCAAGCAGTTCATTTAAATACAACTGAATTTTTATTGGATGCGCCACCTCCTATTGAAACATTGACATTCTGTCCGCTTACCCCGCTGAACGGTATATCGATATCATTGATCACAACCCCGGCTTTGGAGCTATTGCCAACACTCCCGCCGGCACTTCGATTCTTAATGATCACTGAACCGGAATTGGCCTCTGCACTTGATCCAATGGCGACATTGGTGGCTGTCATACCGGATACTTTGTTGGAAATATTTCCCTGGAAACTGCTGTTTTCCATGACCACAGAGCCTAAGTTGGCTTTGGCATCTTTTCCCAAAGCCACATTGGTGGCCACGCCGCTGCCGGTTTTATTGGAAATATTTCCGTGTACGCGGCTGTTTTTCAATTGCACAGACGAAACATTGGCAATGACATTTTTTCCGAGCGCCACATTGGTCACCACACCACCGGATGTCTTATTGCTGATTGAACCTTTGACAGCACTGTTTTTCATGTCCACTGCTGAAATATTGGCAGTCGCGTTTTTCCCTAAAGCCACATTGGTGCTCACGCCACCCGCACTGACATTCACGATGCTGCCGGCGGCAGTGCTGTTTTCCATATTCACTGCACCCTGCAGTGCTTTCACATCCTTACCAAGTCCCACGTTGGTCACGATCCCGCCTGCTGCGGTGTTCACCATGCTTCCCTTGACTTTGCTCTTCTCAAGATTGGCGCCGCCTTGAACTGCTTTCACATCTTTTCCCAATCCCACGTTGGTCACAATCCCGCCTGCTGCGGTGTTCACCATGGTTCCTTTGACTTTGCTCTTCTCAATATTGGCGCCACCTTGAATGGCTTTCACATCCTTGCCAAGTCCCACATTGGTCACAATACCGCCAACTGCGGTGTTCACCATCGTTCCCTTGACTTTGCTATTCTCAAGATTAGCTCCACCTTGAATGGCTTTCACATCCTTGCCCAATCCCACATTGGTCACGATCCCGCCAACTGCGGTGTTCACCATCGTTCCCTTGACTTTGCTATTCTCAAGATTAGCTCCACCTTGAATGGCTTTCACATCCTTGCCCAATCCCACATTGGTCACGATCCCGCCAACTGCGGTGTTCACCATCGTTCCCTTGACTTTGCTATTCTCAAGATTAGCTCCACCTTGAATGGCTTTCACATCCTTGCCCAATCCCACATTGGTCACGATCCCGCCAACTGCGGTGTTCACCATCGTTCCCTTGACTTTGCTATTCTCAAGATTAGCCCCACCTTGAATGGCTTTCACATCTTTGCCAATACCCACATTCGTCACTGTCGCTCCGGCACTTGTGTTAATCACTGTTCCTTTAATTTTACTCTTCTCAATGTTGGCCGCTCCCTGGTTGGCTTTTACATTCTTGCCAATACCCACATTCGTCACTGTCGCTCCGGCACTTGTGTTAATCACTGTTCCTTTAATTTTACTCTTCTCAATGTTGGCCGCTCCCTGGTTGGCTTTTACATTCTTGCCAATACCCACATTCGTCACTGTCGCTCCGGCACTTGTGTTAATCACTGTTCCTTTAATTTTACTCTTCTCAATGTTGGCCGCTCCCTGGTTGGCTTTTACATTCTTGCCAATACCCACATTCGTCACTGTCGCTCCGGCACTTGTGTTAATCACTGTTCCTTTAATTTTACTCTTCTCAATGTTGGCCGCTCCCTGGTTGGCTTTTACATTCTTGCCAATACCCACATTCGTCACTGTCGCTCCGGCAATGGTATTGACAACATTCCCTTTGACAGTGCTGTTCTTCAGAACTGTGCCGGCTTGATTGGCTTGGTTTCCTTTTCCAATCGCTATATTGGTAATCGTCTGTCCAACCGCAGTATTGATGCTGCTGCCTTTGAGTTTGCTGTTTTGCGCATCTACTGATGCCTGATTGGCGATATTTTTCTTTCCAATCGCTATATTAGTAATCGTCTGTCCCTGGTTATAGGTGGTGATCACACCTTTGGATTGGGTATTCTTCATGGATACAGATCCCATATTCGCCTTATTTTCCTTGCCAATGGCAATATTGACTTCCGTATCCGCGCTCCCGGTATTCACCAGGACTCCCTTCTGGCCGCTATTTTCAAGTTGGACAGATCCCATGTTGGCCTTATTTTTCTCTCCGATACTAAGATTGACATCTCCGGAACCTTTCTCGGTCTTGTTTAAGACAACACCCTTCACTTCTGACTCAGCATAACTGTTCCAGGAAATATAAACCGTCATGGCCACTATCAAAACCAAACGCAAATACCCAAGACACCTGCTTCTTTTTTCCAACAAGGATATTCGATTCATTTTCCCCTCCCTCATGAATCCCGGGATACTTTGTCAAAATGTTGCATAAATACTTCGGCCGGTGATATCCGGGATTTGTTTTGTTCGATCCGGTAAAACCGCACAAATTGTTTTTTTGCCCGCAGGAGCTGCACACCCACGGTTGTACAGGAGACAGAACATTCCCGGGCGGTTTCCAGATAGGTTCTGTCTTCAAAATAGATTTTTAAAATGATCCGACGATATTTGGAAGGTAAATCCATCAAGGCCACCAGAACCCGTTTTTTCATCCGACCATGCAACAGATGATCGATATATCCGGGGTGGGCATCATCCGGCTGCTGATTTTCCAATACATTATTGTCTTGCAGAACACACCATGACATGCCGCACTGCTTGCGCCAATGCGCCATGCAGGCATTCACCGTGATCCGGTACAACCAGGACCATAATTCCCCATCGTGCCGAAACATTAATATCTTTTTTTTCGCCAACACCCGCAGCATGACTTCCTGGGCCACATCCTCGGCATCCATCTGGGATTTTAAATAACGGCGGCTCAACCCAACAATCCTGGGATAGTAACGCGTGTATAATATTTCCCCTGCATGTCCGTCCGCCTGGCGGTAGGCTTCAATGAGTTGAATGTCCGGCATCACATCCATACTCTCTCCTCCCTGATTCGCTAGCACTGACTTGATTCCCGTCCAACTACTTGTTCTGGTTGTTGGTTTGCTTTTTGCAGAATTTCTTTCAGACTGTCCACTTCCACTGGTTTGATTAAAAAACGGGATATCCCTAACGTGGCCTGAATTTTTTGTACCATTTGATTGAATTCCCAGTGCAAGACAACAATATTCATCCGGGGATGTGCAGGATACAAATTCAGCAGCACTTTATGATCAATATTCGATATGGTCTCAATATCAATAAATAAATACTGAAATGAATTGCCGCCCAGCAGATCATCAAGCACAAGGTGATTGGTGCTGATATAGACTTTGAACAAATCAATATGCTCAATCTGTTCTTTCAAAATATGTGCAGAATCAATATTGCCATCTACAATGAGTATTTTCCCGCTCATGATCCCCCCGGATATGAAAAATAAATTCCTGCTGATTATTAATGCAGGATCTATGCCAAATTTCTTCGGCTTGGCAGAATCATGAAAAAGCTTTATTTTATCGATTTTTAATTATTAGGGATTTATACAGAATGTAATTTTAGGAAGTATTTACTTCTTAAATAAGAAGCACGAACTTTTCCAGAAATAACGCTGCCATTCATGAAAATACAACACTGTTTTGAAAAACGTGTATAAATAATTTCCCGACTAAGCTGGCCGGGTGTGGCAGACCAAATTTAAATTTATTGCAATTTATTCAAAATCGGATATTTTTAAATCCTCCTATTGAAGATTGGCCCAATTCCAGCGCAAGGCGGCGAATTATTTATACACGTTTATATCAGCTACTTCTTTCACGATAAAAATCCACGGGATTACCCGGCATCCGGCATACGCCGGACAAGTTACGCCGGGCAGACTGCCCATGGCATTTTTGTCGAAAGATGTTCGCGCTATCACGATAAAAGTTGCAATTTTTTCAAAACCTGGCGCAGGTATTCAGGTTTCATACCCAGATAGTTGGCAGTTTGCGTAATTTTTTTTTGATGACGCTCATAATGAAAACCATAAAAAGCTTTTCTTATTTTAAATTCTTGCTCCTTTTCAAACTCACTAAATTCAGTATATTTCATTTGTTGCAACCGGGATTGGATCAATCCCACTGGATCATCTTCGCTGCTCTCATGAGAGGCCAAGGCTCCCTCCACATCCTTCAATCCCAGCGTATTACCACTGCATCGGTGAATGCCGCGTACAATACAGTTTTCCAGTTGCCGGACATTCCCGTCCCATTTCATTTGCTGGAATACATCCAGTACTTCCTGATCAATCTCTTTAATATTTTTATGGTTGTTTAACGCGAACAGATCCTTGGTCAAATAAGTAATATCCTCACGTCGTTCCCTCAAGGATGGAATCGTCATAATATTTTTTTCAAACCGGTAAAACAATTCCTGTAAAAACCCGCCCTTTCTTACCATTTCACGAAGATTCCTGCTGGTGGCCGCCAAAATAATCACATCCACTTTTTTCTCAGTATTCGATCCAACCCGGCGAAAGGTCTTAAACTGAATGAACCTCAACAGCTTGGTCTGATGACTGAGGGATAAATGCCCGATCTCATCAAAAAACAAAATGCCGTTTTCAGCTTTTTCCACCAATCCCATGTGATCACGCGTGGCATTGGCAAACGCACCTTTTGTATACCCAAACAGCTCGGACTCAAACAATTCACTCGGAATACCAGGACAGTTGACATTGATCATAGTGCTGTTTCGCCGGTTACTGTGCTGATGATACATTCTGGCCGCCACTTCTTTTCCTACGCCGGTCTCCCCTTCAAACAGGGTGTCCATATTGGCCTGGGCGGCCCGATAAATCTGTTTAGTAATATCCAATATCCGCGTTGATTTACCGCCTAAAATCCATTCCTGTTCCTTTTGAATTCCGAAAGACTGCGTTTCATCAATTGCACTTAATATTCCGGCAACCTTTTCAATAAATTCTTTATACTCAGTAATGGGTTTATAATCAAAATCATTCGCACCCATTTCAAGTGTTTTAACCAAAATGCTTGTATCACCAGTTCCGCTTAACATAACAACCGGAAGTTCCTGCTTTGAATATTTTTTTCTCAATTTTTTCAGAGCTTCTATACCGGCGCGTTTGTCATTCACACCAAAATCAATATCTAAAAAAATAATTTCAGGTTGTGCAGCTTCGACAGCTTCCAAACAATGCTCACAATCCTCACTGAACGCAACCTGATAATTGTCCAATTCCATGCGCTCTTTGAAAATTTCCATAAAAGCAACATCATCATCAATAATTAGAATCCGCGCCATTATTCCACCCTCTTTTTCGGACCAGGTCCATTCTTCGGCAATTGTACGAAAAATGTTGTGCCTTGTCCAAGTGTGCTGCTCAGTATGCTGACTTCGCCACCCAGCAATTTTGCCAACTCACGAGCATTGCTCAACCCGAGACCTGTACCCTCTTTTTTTGAGGGTAATCTTCTGAAGGGTTTAAATATCGTTTCCCAATGGTGCCTCTCAATCCCGGGACCGTGATCAGTAATTAATATTACTATCATCCCATGTTTCTCACCCAAATGGATATCAATGTCTGTCTGCACCCGGGTAAATTTAACCGCATTATCAATCAAATTCATAACAATACGTTCAAAAATATGTTTGTCGGTTTTCATAAAAATTGTTTCGGCGGGCAAATGAAGATGGATTTTTTTTCTTTCTTTGGAAAGTGTCACTTCAAATTGATTTTTCTTGTTTTTCAGCAATAACCCAACATCTTTTCCTTCAAGATTCAGCTTCACTTCGCGATGACTTAGGTTTTCATGATCACTTAGATTAAAAAGAAAACGATTTAATGCCCTGGATTCTTCATGGGATAACTTAATATTATTCTGCAAATTCGGCACTTCCTCATTCCTTCCCAACAGGGTGTCCATATAATCCAGCCGTGTAGATATCCTATTTAATACTTTCCGGGCATCATGCGTAATTTTGGAAATAGTTTGTGATTTTTTTTCTTCAGCTTGCGCTAAAAAATAAAACGATAAAATCAGCGCCAACAGCAAAAGTAAAATGGCACTGATCGCCAGCAAAATATTGTCCTTGCGATGCATAAATTTTTCCAAAGTAAAAACAATCCTGAGCACAAAGCGTCCCTGGAGCAAATCCGGATGAAACGGCAGAATCGTATCAATTACCAAATAAAGGCTCTTGTCATTTGAATAAAACATTTCCGCATTCGATTCAGGTGGTTTTGTCAGCAATGTTGTCAAAGATGAACTCTCGCCGGATTGCGTGGTCATCTCTTTATCCATGTACAATGCCATGTACTGAATGTGTGTGGTTGCAGTTAAAAGGCGCATGGTATCCAATAGATTGTCGTACTGATTTTCCAATAAATAATGCATCGCACTCTTGCTGATTTGTTCACCAAGATTTTTAGATTCTTGAATATGATTATTTTCCATCTCTTCAAGATTGATAAATAACATTGCGATTGCACCTAAACCTACGAGAACCGCAGTGATGGCCGCAATCATGAATCTGTTTTTTCTCCAGAACCGCTTACCTTTCAATACCTGTATCCGCTTTCCTGCCTAAAAAAGTTCCATGGCACTGTATTTTTCCGTCCATTGTTGGTATCTTTTTTCATCCTCCGGCGAGATCGGCATGGCCCGGTCACAACCTAAAAAATAGAGCATCTGATGAAGTCCCGGATCTTCGTGCATTCGCGCAAAAAATTCCCCACATTTTTGAATGCGCGCCATTTTTTCCTTGTCTGCAGAAGCTCTGTAAAAAATAGGCAAATCAGCAATAGAATCCGGATGTTTAAGGAACGGCTGGATCGCTTCCCCCAATTCAGGCCGGAGTTTGGTAAAAACATCCAATGCATACTCGGTCTCCAACACCACATCCGTGGTCCGATAAAATAAAGAAAAAATTGAATTACGACTGCTGTTATACATTTTTACGGATTTAAAATATGTTTTTTCGTCATATCCGGCAAGCTTACTAAAAAAAAGATAGCGTATTTTATTTGTATCATGCGGATGGTTAATCCCAAGTGTTTTTCCCCGCAACTGGCCGACATGTTGAATATTATCTTTTTTTCGGACAATCAGTATGTAGTGATCATTGGACAATCTGCCGGCACGTTTTTTTTGCTGAAAACGAACCAATGGTTTGACCAAACTTTTCTTGTAATGCTTCAGAAAATTCACCAAATGACCACAACCGATGTCTGCCTGGTTTTCAGAAATTTTTCGATACATTTTCTTGTCATTTTCAAAAAAACGAAATTGTATCTGAAAGCCCAGTTGAGGAATCATATATTCATAGACCAAGGCTTTGTAAACTTCCATGGCTTCCCGCGGATTGACATAGTGTTGTAATCCCGATTTGGAAAGACAGAACACCACATCACTCGATTCGAACCCGTTGTTTTTGACCTGGGTGATTGTCGCTGCACCAACCGGCAGGGCAAGACAACCGATGATCAAGCATGTCCCTATTTTTAATCGAACAGCCTCAAAATACTTGTTCATGCAAATCTTTTCCCATCATCCGGATGTATTCAATCATTTGATTCTGATATTCCAAACAGGTCTCTAAATACTCAATCCTGACCTCGCTCTCATCCACTTGCGCCTCAATCATATCGCTGGTTTTGACCTCATCAATCCGGTACCCTTCAATGGCCAGTTGGGAACGCTCCCTGGCGTCGGCTTCAGCTTTTTCCAGGCGCTGGAGTGATCGTACCGAGCTCTCCAAATCTTTCAACAATACTTCCATTTGGGTTGTCAGCGCGTGTTTGGCATAAACCACCTCTTTTTTTGCAGAAGCATAGGCAGCCTGTTTCTCCCGAAGTACTGAGATACTCCCCATACCGAGTGGAAACGTCCAGCTCGCACCCACCGTGACCTGCCAGGAAGATTCCGGCATATTTCCGAATTCCGGTTCTTCGTGAAATGTATTGAATTCTCCACTCACACCGATCATGGGAAATAATTCCGCACGGGCAACTTCGACTTCCTTTTCCGCCAGTTTTTCCCCCAATTCCAGTTGCTGCCAGTTATGGTTTTTGGTTTGCATCGTATCAAATGATTCCTCCACAGTTACTATAAGCGCATTGGGGACCCTCGTATTTCCCCGGATGGTCACCGAATTTCCAGACCCTAATAACAACTGTAAATATCGGTTACCCTTCTCGACTTTGTTCAAAGTTTCCTGTTTCATATGCTCAATTTTATTGGCATAAACTTTGATGGTCATATAATCATACTGATTTTTCTTGCTGCGAGTGCTTTTCATTAGTGCCTTGGTAATCACCCGGAGCATCTTGAAGCGGCTCTCCATCTCCTCCGCCAAGCCAAGCAATTGTTCTCCTTGTGAGAGCGCAAAATACGTCTGACAAATCTGGCTGAAAATTGCCTGCACGCTTTCTGCTTGTTCATGCATTTTCAGTTCTTCATTCCAACCGGCTTGTTGATAGCGTCCGGATATTTTTCCAAAGGTGAAAATGGGTTGGGTTAATTTGAAACTTGATCCAAAATAATGACCGCCCAAATAACCGGATTCGATGGATTGAGGAATGGTATCGGCGGCATCAAAATATTGTTGTAATACTTTAATTTTTAAATCTTGAGGTATGGGTTCCGTCTCTCCGGGAGGTATAAAGCCAGGATCTAAAAAACCACTCCCATATTCATCATAGTATTTCTTAAATTTTGTAAACTCAAGAGGATCTGTCTCTGGTCCATACCCCCATGGAGAATATCCTCCATCGAGAATTTCATCTTTCATCGAAAAATAAGCGTATGTAAAAACAAACAAATCATAATACTCATCCGGCAAGGTAATGTTGCTGACACGATCATGATCCAAGATGGTCCAACCGGCTTCCACAGACAAACTTGGAAAAAAATATGACAATGCCTGGCCCTTGAGCGCGGATGCCATTTTGACTTTCTCGTAATGACTTTGTATCTGCGGATTATTCTGTAAAGCCATACTAAGACATTGATTCAAAGTTAATGCTTCGAGATTGTCATCAGCGGAAATTTTTCCATAAATGGCTGCCATGAATAAAAAAACCAGTAAAAACGCAAGGTGTTTTTTTGACAAGACTCCCCCCCGATCATCTTAAATTAATTGAAATTTAACATAACCAAAAGGGAATATAAAGAAAATAGTATCCGTTTTTTTCAACAACTCTATTAAACCACTAAAAATGAATTCCCAAACCGAATATAAAACCCAGACTTTTTGAAGGAAGGGTGATGGTATCTGCATCCAGCTGGAGAGATGCTTCGGTTGTGCCGGTTTCGTAGAAAACTGCGGCATGCCAGTAGCTGCCGCTCAGTCCGCCCCAGTCCAGCGCCAGTGTGACGGCCGGCACCAATTTTTTATCATCAAATTCCGCCTGATCCAGAGAAAAGGTCCGGACGCGAAAAGCCGGTCCGCCGGATATTCGCAATTGCAAAAATGACTCTTGAAAGGACCAGCGGGTTAGCCAGGCCAATTCAGCGCCCATACTATACTCCTGAATATAAAGTCCCTTGTCCAATCCGGATTCAGACTGTTTTTCGGCAGCATTGATATAAAGTCTGGCAAAGGGAACCACGCCGAGGCTAATATCCAAATGCGGTCCGCTCAATAGGGTCAACAGAGTTGCCAGATATTCGGCCCGAAACCCCAGATTAACCAGATTGTTATCATTGACATAGCCTTTTCCGCGCAAACCGCTCCCAATACTCTCTGTCTGATAGTTCAAAGACAAAATCAGCTCATTGTCCAAAGATCCCGCCGGATCATTTTTCGCTGCTGCTTGTGAAACCCACGCCGGCCCGATCACGGATTTATCAATTCGGTCTTTCTGGAATTTTCGCTGCCCAGCCATATTGCGCCGGTGTGCCAAAACATAGGCTTTATCCGCACTTCCCTTGTGATTAAGAATAAGAAAATTGCCAATGATCAGCGCCCCGGTCAAATTTTCAATGCGCGCATTATTTTGCGCGGCAATTGCAAACCCAATTGTTCCGGCCAAAAAAAGCAGCTCGGAATACATGACTGTAGACGATTCCCGCATCCCCGGTTCCAAAGTCTCTTCACCCAATCCGGGCAGCAAAGCTGATAAAAAAGAGAGTTTTTCCGGAGAAAAAAACCGTACATCCATGGCTTCAGCTGCTTCCAATCCTAAGGGATGCATTTTTTGTGATACCCAAAAGTCTTTAAGCAATGTGAGCGTGTTGGTTTCCCGATGCCGTGCTTGCCAGGCCATTTGATAGGCAGCCCAGCCTGAATATTCTGATTCCGGATATTTTTCCAGGAAGCGCTCCCAACCGGCTGCTTGATCCCCTTGCAAAATTGCATCAATCTGAAGCGTCAGCAACGCGATGCATTCTGAAAACGCCGGTGTTTCCGGCCCATACCGGTTTTGTTCAATTTCATGATAAGCAGTTTTCATAAGACGGGAAATTTCCGGATCAAGATCAAAGTGAGGAAGATAGGGTGTGTCTTCCGGAATTTCAGGAAGAATATTTTGTAAGGGGCTTTTGGGATAATATTCTTGGAGGTATTGCAGGTATTGCTCACTGCGGTCAGATTGTCCGAGCGCATCCAGCGTGAGTGCCAACCAGTAAAGCTCCAAATCCTGCAACCGTCCCGCCGGGGTCTGGGGATAGTACGCTGTCAGCTTTTGCGCAGCCGTATAGTAGTGGTCCAATTCAACCGCACCGAATACCGGACCTGGGCTGACTGTCAATCCCAGCATGAGTATCATGACCAAAATACATTTACGTTTCACAAATACCTCTTAAATACTTTCTCTATGTATCGATTGCCGCAATTATACAACCATGCATATTATAATGTAAAAATTTGTCAATTGAAGAAAAATCTGGTGTGTGTGATGAAGGTAGGAAAGAACCGTCGTGACCTGTCCTGCATATACAGGGTGTCCCGAACGTATGCATCGCTATGCAGAACCGTTCCCTACTTAGCCGATCCTGAAAAACATAAAAAATGCTGGAAATATTGAAAAAGCAATAAAAAAAACCTGTGCGTGTTGTTGAACGAATAAGCTGTATTTGTTGCAACCTACCATTTGTATGTCCCCGTATCATTGTATTGCCCATTTGCAGCATAGGAGTGAAACAATGCGCATATATCTCAAACGTATGAAGATACAAAAATTACACTATCATCTGACCAGGCTTCATCGAGAAATGAGTTCTAATTTGACTTTTTCAGGATCGACTACTTACAGCAGTTTCGCTGCCAGGGCTGCCAGGGGTGACCGTTCACTTTTGGTCAAAGTAATATGACCAAACAAACCTTGCGCTTTAAAGTGTTCGACCAAGTAGGTTAGTCCGTTGGAGTTGGAATCCAAATAGGGATTATCAATTTGATAAGGATCACCGGTCAAGACGACCTTGGTACCCTCCCCCGCCCGGGAAACAATGGTTTTCACCTCATGCGGGGTTAAATTTTGCGCCTCATCGACAATCATAAATTGTTTGGGAATCGAGCGTCCCCGAATGTACGTCAAGGACTCCAAAACAATCTTCCCGCTCTCATTTAAATACCGCAAGGTTCCTTCGCCGGTTTCTTCAGACTCCCCGTTTTGGTCCATTAAAAATTCCAAGTTATCAAAAATAGGCTGCATCCAAGGCGCGATTTTTTCCTCCTTGGAACCCGGCAAATATCCAATATCCCTTCCCAAGGGTATCACCGGCCGGCTTACCAGGATTCGACGGTATCGGCGCTCGTCCAAGGTTGCCCGAAGTGCAGCTGCAATCGCCAGCAGTGTTTTTCCCGTGCCTGCCGATCCTACGAGTGTCACCAGAGGTATATTACTGTCCAACAGCAATTCAAAAGCAAATTTTTGTCTCAGGTTTTTAGCCGTAATTCCCCAAATTTCCTGGTCACCCGAAATCAAGGGGACGATCATTTTTTCCTTCCAGTCGACCTTCCCCACCACGCTCTGATTTGAATCAGTTTTCCCATCCTTGAGAAGAATAAATTGATTGGGAAACAGCTCTGCTTCCGGTAAAGCCAGTTTTTTATCTGCTAAAAATTTCGCAATGAATTCGGAAGACACCTCCACAGTGGCAACCCCGGAGTAAAGCTCATCAATATTAACTTTGTGACTTTCAAAATCTTCTGCCTGAACTTCAACCACATCCGCCTTGACGCGCAGATTGACGTCTTTGGTAACCAACCGGACATTTCCCTCCCCCTGTTGTTGCAAAGACATGGCCAGGGCCAGTATCTGGTTGTCGATCCGGTTTGGTATCAACCCTTTCACCTTAACCTCCGGCATCTCAACCGGAATCTTCAAAATACCGCCGTTCTCCATTTTCACACCCTTGGAGAGTGATCCTTGACCGCGAAGTTTATCAATAAACCGGGAAACATGCCGGGCATTTTTCCCCTTTTCATCATTGCCTTTTTTAAATTTATCCAATTCTTCCAAAGCAACAATCGGAATCACAACCAAATTATCCGCAAACATTTTTAAGGCTTCGGGATTGTGAAGCAATACATTGGTATCGAGAATGAAGGTTTTTTTCATGAAAACAATCTCACTTTACGCTAAATTTAACTGCCTCATCAGTATCGGTTTCCGGCTGACGAAACATTACCGGCCGGTATCGCTGATTTACCTTACCTTGTCCATCCATTGATGCACGTCTTCCCGCTCACCTTTGAGGACGCCAAAATACACTTCCTGAATCGCTTGGGTCATCGGCCCACGCTTGCCATCACCGACCAGTATCTTGTCCACCCGGGTTATCGGTGTGATCTCAGCAGCCGTGCCGGTCATAAAAGCCTCATCCGCCACATAGAGACTCTCGCGTGGCAGAACATGCTGCTTGACCGTGTATCCCAGGTCCCGCGCCAGTTGAAATACACAGTGCCGGGTTATACCGGGAAGAATACTGGAAGAGGAAGGCGGGGTAAAAATCACCCCGTTTTTGATAATAAAAAGATTTTCACCCGACCCCTCGGATATATAACCAAAGGTATCCAATGCAATCCCTTCATCAAACCCGTCCTGAAGGGCCTCCATTTTAACCAATTGGGAATTCATATAATTGGAAGCCACCTTGGCCATGGCCGGCATGGTATTGGGTGCCGGACGGTTCCAGGAAGCCACCCGGACAGAAACACCTTTTTCCAGCGCATCCTCACCCAGATAGGCGCCCCATTCCCAAACAGCTATGGCGGTTTGAATGGGACATTTAAAGGGATTGATCCCCAAGGAATGATACCCGCGGAATATAAACGGGCGAATATAGGCTTCTTTTAAATCATTGGCAAGAATGGTTTCGCGCACCGCCGCGCAGAGTGTGTCCAAATCATAGGCAGTATCCATGCGGTATATTTTGGCTGAATCCAGCAACCGCTTCAAGTGCTCGCGAAGCCGAAGAATAAATGATCCTTTGGGATTGGCATACATTCGCAGACCATCGAAGGCACAAGAGCCGTAATGCAGGGCATGGGATAAAATATGTATCTTGGCATCATCCCAAGGCACAAGTTTTCCATCAATCCATATTTTTTTTGCCGGAAATCCCATGACACCCCTCCGATTCAATTGCCGTAAACGACCATGCTGTTTGGCGACGATAATTGCTTGTTGGCTTGACATCATACCCTGTCAGAATGCAATGTGCAAGTATTTTCCAAATACACGCCATCGGCTGCTATTGATCTTTTTTACAAGTCTGTTCGGCGTGAAAGCGATGAATACAACACACCTGGTCTGCTTATTTGTCACAACGTTGGATTTCAACCCAGCGGCGGGTAACCTTTTTTCAGCCGGCCTGATTCAGCCAAAGCTGTTCAAACCATTGCAGAAATTTCCGGCCTTCCTGGGAAATATCAACAAATGCCAGACCCACCTTATAGTTTTTCGGTTCCGGCAACATGCTCTTTTGCACCCAGGTCACTTTGGCGGCTGCCTCAACGTATTGCACCTCATTGCCTTCCGGCAATAGAAGCTTGAAACGCAGCACGGTATTGATCGCAACCGGTTCGGGAAGATAGACCTGCAATCCCCCCTGCGAGGCATTGTTGGTGATGCCTTCATTCTTTTTATTGTCCACTTCATAGGAAAACGGAAGATGGATAACAAACCTGGGAAAAACGCGGCGTTCAAATTCTATATCACCATATTTTTTTTTGTTCATATCGCTTCCTGTCTGTGAATTTCCCACCGCTCCGGTGTCACCGTCCGGAATTTTTTTCGGCATCTTGGGCACTACTAAGAAACATATTCTATAATGATTGTCGACATTTTATGGAATTTTATTAATGCTTTTTCGGATTCTATATGAGGTCAACTCATGGTGAGTGGAATTATTGCTTTTCGCCCTGCCATTCAATTAAAAACCTTTTCCATATCGTGGAAGCTGCTTCCGGCATTTCCACAAAGCGCAAACCAACCTGACATGCCCAGCCACTCTCGAAATTACCCTGCCTGGCCCAAACCACCTCAGCCTTAGCCTTGCAGGTATGCTTTTCATTCCCCAGGGGAAGCAGCATCGTTATATCAATAATCCGGCCTTGTTCAACACTGCCGGGTAAAAAGGCCATCATGCCGCCTAAAGAAATATTGGCCGAGACACCTTCGGGTGCTTGGGGGTCATCTGATATTTGAAAAGCCAACGGCAATGAAAAATCCAGCCGGGGATATCGGCGACGGTCAAATTGCGCACTTCCAAAACCCTTCATGCATAGCCTCCTGTTTTACAAACCGGCTTCAAAAATTCTACCATTACCTTCCTGACTTTAAAATCATTTTTTGGTTTTTTTTAAATACCGGGAGAAATTTTCAAATTACGTATAGAGAGAAGAATCCGGCTGGTCCAGCTTGAAATCAACCAAAAACTCTTTCAACCACTTACGATTATTTTGATCCAAATCCAGAAACTGTATTCCGATCATAAAACCGCCCTGAGGTGCTGCTGCACTCCAGGCGACGCGTGAAAGAACCTCAACTTCGAGGCATTCCTCTTCAGGAACATCCTTGGGATCTGTGAACCGTTTTTCTGTCGGCGGGAGATAAATAATCACCATTAAATTCTGATTTAGGGGAAGGTTCTGCTCAGAGTGCATCATCAAACCACCTGCGCCCAGGTCTTCGGCCAAGTCAGCCTGCGGTTCAGAAATATTCCCGCGATCCAAACAGCGAAACCTGACCTGAATTTTAATCGGCATCCGGGTAAAACGCCTTCGCTCTGCATTTGCCTCAGCCTTAAACGCCTCAGAAGCCATGTCATACCTCCCGCAGGAAAAGTGTTGCGAACGATTGATTATAAATCGAATTTAAATTTATTTCCACTGATAAGCGCGTAAAACCGCTTGTGAAATATTGGTAATATGATCCCCGATTTTTTCAATATTGTTAATAAAATCAACAAAAACCAGCCCACCCAAAGGACGGCACTCCCGGGCATTCATACGATCCAGATTCATCTGCTTCAATTGCTGATACTGCCGGTTCACATTTTCTTCCCGTACCAAAACCTGTTTGGCGGCGTCTCGATTGTTTTCCTGAAGCGCGATGATAACCTCTCTCAGCATTCGTTTAATCTCACTGCTCATTTCACGCAATTCATCCATCGCTTGATCATTAAGCTTAACTTCCAGGCGGGAATGCCGTTCCGCCAAATCCACCAGATTGATCGCATGATCACCGATTCTTTCCAAATCATTGACCGAATGCATGAGCACCGGCAACTGCCGGGCCTCGTCAGTACTAAGATTTTTCCGGGAAACATCAATTAAATAATCAGTAATATCATGCTGAAAACGATCGAGCCCCTGCTCATAATTTCCGACCTCACTTAATTTTTTGCGGTCATTTTCAAAAAACCCTTCAAGCACTGTATCAATGGTATGATTGGCAAGATTGGCCATACGGATAATCTCTTTTTTTGACTGATGAAGCGCCAGTGAAGGTTCATCGAGCAGGTTCGGTTCCAAATACTGCGGGATATGTGCATCCTCGCCCACCTTGGAAGGCATGAAACGGACCAGACTTCTTTCCAAAAAAGTCAGTAAGGGCAAAAATACAAAGCAGGTATTAAAAACATTAAACACCGTGTGAGAAAGCGCAATGTGTACCATCACATTTCCCTGCGACAGTTCTCCGGGAACCATCCATTGAATGAGTTTGGCATACCATCCGTTATGAACAAAAATCAACACATAAATAACACCGAAAACATTCACGATGGAATGCGCCATGGCGGTTCGGCGCGCGGTAAGGTTGGTCTGCAAACTGGCAAGTTGCGCTGTAATCGTGGTCCCGATGTTATCTCCCAAAATCAAGGGAATGGCTGCATTAAAATCCAGCAAACCCTGCCAAGCCAGGGCTTGAACAACCGCAATGGTTGCGGAGGATGATTGTACTAGGACAGTAAATACGGTCCCGGCCAAAACACCAAGAATGGGATATCTGGAAAAAAGCAGAAAAAATTCATTAATCTGTGGATGCGAGGCAAGCGGCTTGGCAGCATCTTTCATAATCAGCAAACCAAAAAACAAAACACCAAAACCAAAAACAACTTCACCGACCTGGCGCCACCGGATATTCTTGCTGTATGTAAGAAGAAAAAAACCAATGCCGATGGATGGCAGTGCATAATATTTAATGCTGAAGATGGACATGGAGGCAACAATCCAGGCGGTCAGCGTAGTTCCGATATTGGCACCCAATATAACTGAAAGGGCCTGGGTCAAGGAAAGCATGCCGGCATTCACCAACCCAACGGTCATCACAGTTGTGGCTGAGCTGCTCTGGATCAATGCCGTGATACCGGTTCCCAGTAAGAGTCCCATAAAACGATTTTTTGTCAAAAATGCAAGAATGCCTTTAATGCGATCACTTGAGGCATTCCGCAAAGCATCGGAAAGAGATTTCATTCCAAATAAAAAAAGACCCAATCCACCAATAAAACTAAAAATAATATTGAGTGCCATTTAATTGTCAATCCTCCAAAGTTTTCATTAATCGCCCAAAATCATACAGGAAAATTTTGAAAGGTCAAAGGAAAAGAGAGATAAAAATCCAAATGAACCCTATCTTCAACCACGACGGTCCAAATTAATCACGCATCCTATTGCCCGGTCGCATGGAGAGCTTATTTTTAAAGGAAAACTGATACTGTAACCATACGCTAGAGCCGGATTTGACGATAAGATCCCCTGCTGTTCTAAGTAAAACTTAAGCTGCGTTTTTTCCTTTGGAAATAAGCTCTCCATGCGATCCAACGAGCTGCTGTATTTCTTACTTTGAACAAGACTGGATTAAAACACTTATTTCGAACCGACTCCCTGGGATGCTGTCTTGACCGCCAATTCAGAAATATCCTTCACTTGCAACAGAACAGCACTTTCCCATGTCCAACCGCCGCCAGGCATGGCCAGCGTCAATTTGCTCTGTGAATCTGCATAAACCCACGCCGGCAGGGCACCCAGGCGAAATGCATAACGATGGGTCTTTTGATCACCCTGGAGGGTAAATGCGATGGTTTGCTGCGGATCGCCGCCCCATGACAAAACTGCCTGCTTTTTATCCAACTGCGTATCCACCGTCATTGCCATGACCAAAACATTAGCCGGTTTGGATTGCCCCTGCGCACGGACAAGCTCCAACCGCACGGTTTGATTCACACCGGCAACACGGATCGTTTCTCCCCGCGCTGTCACGGTAACGTCTTTTGCATCCACTGCTTTGATGCCTGCGGTGGCGAGGTAGCGGCCAACTGTACCACCCTGGTTCGGATCATATTTCCCCAGGGCACCCCACTGCAGGGGCAATGCATGCAGTTCAACCGGTTTTTTTAAGGCGGCAATGGCCTTGACATCCGGGTCCAATCCTTCAATCGGCGGCGAGAGCATCACCCAATTGGCAATCACCGCAGTAGGTGAGAATGTCTGTAAAAGATACTCTGAAATCGCATACTGTCTTACCACTGAAGGAATATTATCCAGCGCCATGGGGGTCCTATGGCTGCCCTGAAAAAGCACACTCTTGAGGTCCGCATTGGACAAATGACGTATGACATCCAATTGCTGTTCAAATGTTGCTGCGGTCGAGGTGCTAAGTGTTTTCACCACCGGTTTTCTGGGTACTAAAAAATACAGCAGGGGTTGATTGGAAAAATCATAAAAAGACTCAGTGGTTCCCACCTGCCCTTCCAAGTATTCAATCACCTGATCAAGTGCGGCTGCCTCTTGACCCGGCAGGAAGAGATTTTCCAGGCGCTCACTCTTGCCGCTCTTTAGACCATCAATGGCAATCTTATTTTTTTCACCAAACGCACCGGCCAATTCAGGCAGGGTGGTATATCCGCTCTGAGGAAAAAACGCCGCCGGCAAAAGTGCCGCAAATACGATCCCGCGCAGTAACTGTTGTTTGGCTGTCAAGCGATAGATAAAAAATGCCATTAACATGGCGGCCATCGGCAGCACGTCCGCTAAATACGAAAAATCACTCCGGCTTAAAAAACGCATCCAAAGCATTCCAGTGAAAACAACCAACACCAACACATTCCAGGGAAAAATACCGGTTTGCCTTATCGTCTTGACTGCCTGAATAATCATCAGGGCGCCGACGACCACCACGCCCGGCGGCAATGCAAATAACAGCATTTGCATGATGGGTGGATTTTCCATCCAGGAGGAGATCGGCAAACCGTATACCGCCGTATACTGGGTAATCACCCAAGAAAAATTCGAAAAATAAGCACCCAAGCTGCCGCTCATTCCCAAATAAAGCCACCAAGGCAGCAAACACAATACCGTGGCACCCAGATATATCCCAAATTGAATCACCCGATTTTTCAATGAGCTTTGACCAAACAGAGTATAGGCTGTCATTAAAAATAAATTACCGACCAAGGCTATTATTCCGGCGGTGTGGGATGCGATCAAAGACAGTACTGTGACAAGTCCTGAAAACACAAGAATAATCCAACGACCGCGCTGTATAAAATAGAGCGTAAAAATGAATCCAATAATGGGAAAGAAAAAACGCGTCATTGGTATGGTGCCCAAATGCCCGGTTAACAACACAATGGATAACAGCAGTGCCCAGATCCAAGGCAGACAAAAAATCGCCAATAAATAAATCGCCACCAAACCCAGCGGCGCCAACAAAACCATGAGCATCCGTAAAGATGCCACCGAAACGCCAAACCACTGGATGGCAGCCAACCCGCTTACTGCATCCGATAAAAAACCATGCCGTAAAAAAATTTCTTTAAATGGCAGTTTGCCCGAGAGCATTGCCTGGGCAACACCCAGACTCTCGCCTTCGTTAAATAAGTCGAGACTTCCCGTCAATGCCTGCTGATGAAAGGCCGCCCCCAGTGGATTATACGCAACCGCATACAACAAAAGCGGCACACCTAAAATCAACATCAGGGCGCGAAACAATTCCTCCCAGGCCGGACTTGTTTCCACTGTCTGCCGACGCAATCCCAGCAGACTCACTATCAGAATAGCGACAAAACCGGTGCCAACGAGAACCGGTAATACAACCGGCAGCCAAGCAGCCAATTGCCGGGTAACAACATTGCCTGCTTTTAAATAGTCAATCCATCCCAGCGTCTGCAAAGGCAGCAGGGCCAGGGGCAACAGGGACAATCCCAATGCCATATAAATTTGATCAAATGTTTTCTTGGAAAAAAACAATCCAACCAACGCCGCAAAAAGCAGCGAGACAATCCAAAACCCGATTCCCACCGACAGTGCAAACCACAGACCTCCACCCACCGTCACGGCCATTCCCGGCAATGACTGAATAAACCAGCCCACACCCGTACCCAGTGTGATCACACTGCCATGTGTAAAAAAATCTACCGGAGTATAGTCACTCTCCGTAGGATGCGCAAAAAATATCTTCCGTTTGTCTTTTTTCTCTAAAAGCGAGAGCAAGACGATCCCAAACGCCAATCCAAAAAAACTAATGAAGGGTGCAAACAAAAGCGCCTTTCCCTGACACAGATAAGTGATTTGAGGTAAAAAAACCGCAAAAGGAATTGCCCCTCTTTTCAACACTGTTTGTACATTCAAAGGACTTACCATTTTTTGTACATGGCCCAGCAGCGTCCAAATCAGCTGTCCGAAAACCGCACCCAACAATCCGCCGAGTAAAATCAAGGCTGTATCAAAACGTTCATGCACTGCCATCAATCCCAGGGTGATCGGCCCGGCAATATCGCTTGCCGGTGTTGTTATATTGCCAAACAGCTGTATCAATGCAAAAATTAATCCGGCACCGCCGACACTACTTGCCAATAAAACCAGGCCGCGATGAATAATCAATTCTTCCTTTTGGACTGCCGCTCTCACCTTGGAAAAATCCGCCATAAATCAATCTCCCCTCTTTAATAAACCGTGTTTGTGCTCAACCGTTCAGTACATCAGACTGCTTTATCCCTGCTGAGGGAATGACTGAGGAAAAACGTATGAATAATTTTTATTCAAAAATACTAATATCCGTATAGCGTTGAACATTAATCGGTGACCCGGAAACAAATAGCTGGTAATAAAGCCGTTTACCCACTGACGCACCCCCGCTGTTGCCCACCAAACCGAGCCGGTCGCCGCGCAGTACCGTTTGGCTTGCTTTTACCTCGACATTCCGCAAATGACAGTAGAGTGTCGCAAATGAAAGTCCGTGATCGATCAACACCACGTTGCCTAACATAGAAAAATATTCTGCGATAATCACTTTACCGTCGGCAGCAGCATTGACATCAACGATGGATGCACTGACGCTTTTAATTTCAATCCCTTCCAAAGCCACCTCGGCTTTTTCCCCATACTTCCGGATTGTGCCAAAGGTCGAAACCACCTCGCCGCCCAAAGGCAATGTAAAATCCTGCTTACGCTTCGGACGGTAGGTTGTGCGGCGTAAATTCTCCTGGATCTTAATGCGTTCCCGCATATACGCCTCACTGTTAAATTTCCGCCCTTTGACTTTGTCCACCCGCCGTTCAATAAAATCAGGCAGAATTTGAACAGCCAATTCCTCTTTGATAATTTTTTTTCCTGTCACCGTCTTAAAGTAACAAAAAATGGGATAGTCACCCGGATCAGTTTTGGGAACAGCCAGTGATGTGGCATACATCCTAGCCCCCAAATCACGACGTGGAAAAATACGGTATTTTTTATCAAAAAAGACAACATAGCCGCCTTTAATTTCCTCAGGAAGAATAAATCCCAGTGGAAGCACATCGCCGGGAGACGCCTCATCTTTTGGCATAATATACTCAATTTTCTGGGCCAACCGCTCCTGCAAAGAAGCACATCCGCCGGCCAATAACATCAGCAAACCCGTACCTGCCAGCCACCGCAGCTGTCTCACCGATTTCATAATTTGCATTCATGCCTCCTTGATGCTTACTATCCGCAGACATCATTTAAGTATCCATTTTAAAGGCTTTTCTTACCGCGTCAACACTATTCTTTTCTAGTATCGTTAAAATAGTGCTCTTTTTTAAAATTTATTATTCTATTTCTTGACAAAGAAAAAAACACGTTGATCACACCTGCGGGGGGGGGCGCCGGCCTGGAACAAACATTGCTCCTGGGGACGCCGGCGCAACCGCGAATCGCAAATACGCTTATTCAATACGCATACTCTGCTGTTCATAATATGCAGTCATTATTTTCTTAATTTTACCGTGAATCGTATACTCTGTAAATTTTTCAATACCGGAAAATTCCATTCCATACTCAAACATGAGCGGGCCCGATTCTTTAATCCAACGGACCAAACCATGAAGCTCCAGGGGATTTTTACTTTCCAAATCAGGCAGGTAAACAATCAGTTTGGCTTTCTCTTTGAGCTTTAGCGGTGATCGAAGACAGACCCCATTTTGCGAAAGATTGATAATATCCGCAAAAACCGCCATATGAATATCTCCTTTTTCCGGCAACACCTCAGTCCTGACACGAAAAACCGGTTGGATACGTTCCTCACGGCGCCTTTCTGATGACATTATAATCACCTCCTGACATGCTTTAGAGTATCCTGCCCAGGCCGCTTTACAAATGCCGGCAGTGGTTCCCCAACCGAACAAACTCATGCTCTGTATGCATAATCGTATTATATATCATTTTTATTTTAAGCATATCAGGAAATTAATAAAAATATAAATAAAATTCCCGCTGCTTTTTTAATTTCCCGGCTGGGGATGATTTTATAAAATTCCGCAGATGGTACCGGTAAAAAACCTTGACATGCTTTTTACCCGCTCTTTATAATCTACATCTATTATCCAACTCTCAGGAGGGTATCTATGATCAAGGATTACAAGATGGAAAATATTCAAACGATCCTGCTGGCCGGCCATGGCCAAGTCGGGAAAACAACGTTCAATGAATCTTTGCTTGTCGCAGGTGGATCACTATCCGAACCCGGTTTGATTGACAAAGGCACAACTGTTTCCGATTTCGATGAAGAAGAGATTGCCCGCAAAATGTCGCTCAAGGCATCTTTAAGTTTCGTTGAATACCAAGATCATAAAATCAATTTCATCGACACCCCGGGGTCTCCTGATTTCATCGGCGAGGTGCGCGCTGGGTTACATGTGGCTGATTCGGTCTGCATTTTAGTGGATGGCGAATCCGGTGTTCAGGTTGAGGCGGAGAAGCACGCCCGGATCGCAGAAGAATTTCATATCCCCCGGGTTGCAATCATCAATAAAATGAATAAGGAAAATGCCGATTTCGAGGCAGCGCTGGAATCCATCACAACCAAATTCGGAAAAACCGCTGTTCCTTTATGGCTGCCGATGGGTCAGGGTGCGGATTTCAAAGGTGTGATTGATCTGATGAGAATGAAGGCGCTTACTTTCGAAGGAACCAGCCCCAAAATCGGACCTATCCCGGAGGATATGCAGGCAGCGGCCAATGCCGCCCATGAAAAACTCATTGAAGCGGCGGCAGAAGGCGATGACACGCTCACAGAAAAATTCCTTGAAGGACAAACCCTGACCGATGCGGAAATTGCTACAGGTTTGGATGAAGTTTTGGTTGCCGGCAGTTTTGTTCCTGTTATTTGTGGATGCGGCAATTCGGTTGCCTGCGCAGCCGCCGCCTTGGATTTTTTCCTCCTGGTCCTCCCCACGGCCTCTCAGTATCCTGCCAAAGAAGGATTTGATCCGGCGGATGAAAGTAAAAAATTAATCCGCGAATCAAAAACAGACGCCCCTTTTTCCGCTTATGTTTTTAAAACCACGATTGATCAATATGCCGGAAAACTTTCTTTCTTTCGCGTAATTTCAGGAACCATTTCACCTGATCAGGATGTTCAAAATGTAAATGCCAACCACAAAGACCGGTTTAGCCACCTGCTTGCGCTGCAAGGAAAAAAAACCATCGAAATTCCCAAAGTGGTTGCCGGCGATATCGCGGCCATTGCCAAGCTGGATACCGCGCACACAGGAAATACTTTTTCCGACCCCGGCCAACAAATTCAGTACCCGAACCTGCGGATGCCCCAAGCGGTTTATTCCGTCGCTGTCTCGACCACAAAAAAGGGTGATGAACAAAAAATGGGGACTGTCCTGGGCAAACTTTGCGAAGAAGATACCACCCTGACCTTCCGGTATGAACCGGAAATCCGTCAGTCACTGCTTTCCGCCATGGGCGATCTGCAGATTGATATCACACTGGCCAAACTGAAAAAAAAATACAATGTCGAGGTCACGCGCGATGTCCCGCGTATTTTGTATAAAGAGACCATCCTAAAAACCAGCAAAGGACATCATAAACACAAAAAACAATCCGGCGGCCATGGCCAATACGGCGACGTTTATCTTGAAATTATGCCGCGCCAGCGAGGCGACGGCTATGCGTTCGAAGATAAAACGGTTGGCGGCTGTATTCCCAAAGGATACATTCCCGGTGTCGAAAAAGGGATTAAAGAAGCTTTGCAGCATGGTGTGCTTGCCAAATATCCGGTGATTGACACCGGCATCAAGGTGGTGGATGGATCTTATCATGATGTCGACTCTTCGGAAATGTCCTTTAAAATTGCGGGTCGTAAGGCGTTTTTCGATGCCATGCAAAACGCCTCTCCCGTTTTGCTGGAACCGGTTATGCATGTTAAAATTTATGCCAATGACACGTACATGGGTGCCATCACCAGTGACTTGAATTCCCGACGCGGCCGGATCCTTGCTATGGGCACTGAACAAATCGAAGCCCATATCCCGCAGGCGGAGCTTAGAACCTATTCAATGGATCTTAAAGCCATGACCTCCGGTACCGCCGGTTTCGAAATGGTCTTTTCACATTTTCAACCGATTTCCGGCAGAATTTCCGACAATGTCATCAAGGAAGCTGCTATAATTCATGGCGATATCAAAGAAGATGAATAATTTAAACTAATAAAAAGAGGATGCTCTTGTATCCTCTTTTTATTAAAATTTTTTAATTAAATTTTCAATAAAAAAACATAAGTTTTTATCTAATTTTTATACAGTGCATCTATCTTCAACCACTCAGTAAAGCATACTGGATTCACTGACACTTAAATACAAAGGAAAAACATGTCTATTTTTAAAAACAAATCAAATAAAATCAGTCATAATAAAAAAGCAAAACATGATCTCCATTTAGAAGAAGTTCTTTATAATTCCAACAACCCAACACGCCGTCAATTACATCTTTCCCGGTTCAACTGGATTTGTAATGCAATCAACAAATACACGGATAATAAAAACACTACCATTTTAGAAATCGGTGTTGGCTCCGGTACTTATTTATCTAAATTATCAACCGTTGCAGATAAAGTTATGGTTTCCGATATTGATAAATCATATTTAAATCATGCGCAAAACAAATTTGTAAATACCAATATCAGTTTTACAATTGATGACATTACAAAAAGCCGATTTGATGGCAATACTTTTGACTTTATACTTTGCAGTGAAGTGATCGAGCACATCAAAGAATCGCAAAGAGCATTTTTCGAGATTCACCGGATATTAAAACCAGGGGGGATTTTAATTATGACTACACCCCAAAAATATTGCCCCTTGGAACTGTTGGTAAAAATTATTTCTGTACTCCCTGGAATGAAAAAACTTGCGGAATTCGTTTACAAAGAACCTGTACCTGAAGAAATGGGACATATTAATTTAATGACAAATAAAACCATTTTAAAACAAACCCATTTTGTGAATCTTGCATTGATAGAAAAATACAAATGCGGTATGTACCTTCCGATGATTGCCGAGCTGGGTGGCGAGCCAGGAATGAAATTACTACGTTATCTAGAACATCATCTTCGGGATAGCCTTTGGGATTGGATGCTTTGGACCCAGTGTTACGTTTTTTTAAAATCTTAATTTCCCAAGTACCCTTTGATGTTTATTTTCCAACAACGTCAATCATTTAAGTTTATTTAAAGTAGCGTATATTTACCTATATCGCAGACTAATAATTTTCAAAATAAATGGTAATAAAATCATTTCAAAGATCATCTAATAATTAGACATACTTTGGCAGTATACGGAATTCCGTCAAATGTATGCCGGAATTCTTATGGACTATCTTTTCCGCATATTGTATAACCAGTATTGTGTGGCAATAGATTTTTTTCGACATACTATTTTTAATAAAAAACCGAGCAATTGTTTTCTGCTTTTTTACTTCCACAATAAAACATGCTACCATTGAGATAGCATGATAAAAAAAGGGCGGATCAGCCGACATGATCTCCAACAAATTGTTGAACATCTACAACCATTCAAAAACCGTCATGGTCGTCTCTAATTTCCCACCTCGCAGCCAAACACATGGCGACAAAGTAGGTGGCGTCGCTAGTTTCACGCGCAATAAAATTAAGCCATGGTCACGTATTCGAAGAGATCGAATGATCGTATTGGCAGACATTATCGACACACCAGAAGTATTCGAAGATGAAAATATTTTAATCATTCGCTGTTGGAATAGAAACCGACCACAATTATATTATCAAATATTCTCAACCATTTTAAAATTCACTCAAGTAAACACCATTCTTTGGGAATTCGAATTTTCCCTTTACGGAGACACTGGAATCATGAGTGTCTTTCCCGCTCTACTGGGTTTGGTAAGTGCTTGTCATAAAAAAAATATCATTGTCATGCACCAAGTACTATTGGATCTCGGGACACTATCTGGTCACATTGGCTTACCTAAAAACACGTTAAAAACAAAACTTATGTCAAATCTGTTGAAAACATACTACCGTCTGATGATGTTGACGTCTCACAAAATCGTGGTATTAGAAAATTCTCTTAAAAAAAGACTTCTCCAATTAAATTCTCAACACCAAAAAGTGATTACCATACCACATGGTGTCGATTGTAATATTACATCTTTACCCAAACATATCGCTCGTCAAAAAATCAATGTTTGTACAAAAGAGTATGTCATTCTTCTTTTTGGTTATCTGACCTGGTATAAAGGTGCAGATCTTATTCTTAAATCATTCGAAAAATTGCACGAGGAATGTCCAGGTACAAATATGCGTCTCATCCTGGCTGGCGGACAAAGTTTGACACAAAAACACAAAAGTCATTATCGCAAATATTACCGTCAACTTGAAACGCATGCACGCAAAATAAAAAATGTCCAAATTACAGGCCATGTAAAAGAAAAAGATTTCGCAACATATTTCGGCGCAGCCGACATTGTTGTTTTACCTTATCGAGCATTCATGTCTTCTTCTGGAATTTTATCCTTGGCATTATCTTACAAGAAGCCTATCGCGTTATCAACATGTCTGAAAAAGTGGATTGGACCAGAACATCAAGTTTTAGAAAAAGACCTTACTTTTTTTGATCCCCAAGTAAACACACTATGTGCTTGTCTCCAGAATCTTCTCCATCAGCCGACACGTCTGAAAAAAAATATAAAAGTTGTTGAAAAATTACGTAAAGCGAGAAGTTACGAACAACTCGCCCACTCTTATGAAGACCTCATCCGCTCAATACAAAATCAGACAATTATTAATTAGTCCCTTATATTTTGAATTCTATCGTTATTATTTTTTCTGCCGTTCTACCCACGACTCATTTTTTGTTAATTAAGCCTTGCACTGGCCATCGAGGATTCTTTCTTTATAATTTTTTCTTGAATGAGTTCTATGTATTGAGCAATAACATCGTCCATCGAATAGGTACGTGCAGCATAATAATTTTTTTCACCGAAGTGGCGTAATTTTCCAGGACTATTCTCGAATAATTGAAGAATTGATTTTGCAATACTATTTGTATTTTGAATATCAAAAAAATCCATACAATATCCCTCTTGCTCTTTCTTTCTAAAAAACGGCAGATCCGATACCAACAAAGGCATCTGGTACATACAAGATTGAATCAATGCGCCAGATTCACCACCAATGGTATGATATGGCATAATTGCAGCTTCATTTTCCGAATGAATCTGATGCACTTTTTCTTCGGGAACATATCCTATAAATCGAATATTAGGATTTCCCGAATATCGCCGCCTCAGTTCTTCAAGATAATCGGGATTGTGCGCATTGGATGCGCCCACAACATTCAATCTCACATCCTGGTCAATTTCATAGACATGACGCATTGCTGCCAGCGTTGTTTCCAATTTCTTATGCGTTCCAAATATTCCAAATGCAAGAAGATTTTTCCTTTTCCTAGATATCATTTTTTTGGATTGATCCATCACGCATCCAGACCCACCCAAAGATCCATGAGGCATGATTTTCACATGCTGCGCTTTATATTTTTGTTTAAGAATTATTTCATACTCAGGTAATAACACACACATATTACCTGCGCGAGTAAGCATCCAGGTTGCCAATGTCGCGCCCCATTTTATGAATCTATTATTAAACGAGTTCATTTTTTTCAAATCCACCAATTCTATCATGTTGTGAAGTGTGATTAAGCATGGAATGTTTAATAATTTTTTTGTGATTAGCGGCACCATCATTCCCATAAAATTAGCAGTCGTCATACCAAAACTTCCCAAAGTGATATTAAACCAACAACAATCCACTGAAAGTTCCCTAAGATGATTGACGATCTGCCAAGACAACAAAGGAGAATCGAACCTCCATACCCTATGAATCGTAAGCTTCCCTTCATGGTGGATCTCCGGATATCCATCCACCATGTCAGCAATCACATGAATCCGTTGAACTTTCCGATTATTTTTTAGTGCCCTAACCAAATGATAGCAATACTCGCTCACTGGTCGCTTCCCTGGAACATAATTGGATATTAACGCAATATTCATTTCGAGTCACACCCTCACATCACAATATTTTGCATTTTCCAATCCCTTACAAAATTTCATGTAACACCGTTCGCTTGATATAGCACTTATTTTCTTTATATATCTGATCGTGAATTACAGAATCATTTTCTTGAAAAGATCAACTGTTCTGAATAGATTGATAGCTGAAATACACTATTATTAGATGCGTGTGAGCACTTTTTTATTACTTTTATTTTCAATTCCGCAGTTCATTTGACGACAACTTATTTCATTATTTCAGAGTAGATTTCTCAATCACAAATTAATCCGCAGAGACTTCCCATCATCGGTAGAAATAAGAATTTGATCTATGTTTAATACTGCCCCTGGAGAAATGCCGATTTCAACGATAACAACATTTTCGTACCATTCCGGATCTTTTGATTGTATATCATTGATTTGTTTCGCAAGCGGTTCTTGTACCCATTCCCGGTATTCCGAATTCTGAAGAAGTCGTTTATAGGACAATTCATCCAAACGACGGATGATTTTCCGATAATATGGCTGAGCTAGTATTGCACTTTCTGATTTTGAAATCACTGCGGCAAACTTCCTATCTTTCATTTTTAAATCAAATACCGTCTTATTCACTTCATATATTTTTCGCCCAAATCGAGGATGATTTAGCAGACGATAGTACAATTTTCTATTGAGCCTTCTAATCTGTTGTCCAAATTCAGGATGAGAAAGTAACTTTTCCTCAAGTTGATGCTGCACCTGACGAAACATCTGATGTTCTAATTGTATATCATAAGCCATTTGCTCAATTTTTCTTAAAATAAATCCATATTTTTCATCTTTCATTTTTTCCGCTTCACTTATTCGAACCCACTTTTCTAATTGACCACGCAGGTTTTTGTTAGACAGCATATTCCAATGTAACTGATGATTCAATTGCCTATAGAACATGCCATAAAGATGATGATCTTCTTTTTTATTTGTTTCTTCATCCTCTAGTTTCATCAAAAGCTCCCAATAGGGAACGCAAGTTTGATCTAGCTCAAAACTTTTCCACTGAACCTCCAAATATCTTTGTTGATATCCTTCTTCCATTCTCTGCTTCATTGTCAAATTTTGGTTAACTTCAGCAATAATTTCATGATCGTATTCTTGTTCCTTGAGCAAGTGCTCTAAAAATTCATGCATATGCTGAACCGCAAATACAGGGGGATGCCCTCCCCATTGTCGCCTCAACATATAAAAAGAAAATTCATCAAAGCCTCTTTCTCTATTTTTTATCCATCTCCCCCAGTGTTGTTTTAAACTTTTTTTTATATGTCCACTAAATTGATCTCTGAAACCTGACATATCGAGCACTCGAAAAATAACATCCTGCTTTTCAGAATACTTTTCTATAAGCAATCTGTTTCGTATCTTTGTCATTTTTTTTTCGTCAGCTTCCATAACCCGCCTTACCTCTGGAGAAGCTTTTCTTTTGATTTCATTTCGCCATTTTATTTCTTGCTTTTTCTTATCGCGAAGAAACACCCTTATCTCCACTTCTCGCTCATGCTCCCGAATCATCTTCTGAAGTCTCCGATATTTACCCACCTCAATTTTTTCTAAAAATCCACGGAATCGTTTGTCCTGCCTAGCTTTTTTTCCTTCTTTTTCGCTAAAAAACCGCCCTTGGAAAAACACAGACTTATTTAAATCTTGATTCTTTAACCGATCATGTTGTCTTCTTTGACGATCCAATTTTCGCCAATGCTTCATTCTTTCTTCCAAGCCCGGCCAACCTTGCTGTGCTTCCGCCAACATTTCCAGCCGAATCAATTCGCTCTCCTTCCATACTTCCATATACTTTTCCTGATCACGGTCATAAAGTTCCAATAAAAGATCGATCCTCTTGGCTGGTATAATTTCTTTAAAAAAACGGCAAAATTTTTCGTTCCCACACATTTTTTCTCTTTGTTGCCAGCCATACATTGTTGCCTCTGATAACATAAACTCTTTTAGTCTTGGGTCGCTCTGTTTAATCGCCCTCCATAATATCCATTCTTTTTCTGAAACAACATTCTCTAAATACTGTTTCACCGATTTATTGGTCTCTTTTAATTCTCGAATCATTTGCCATTTCAATTCCTCAACAGCATCAAATGCTCCCGAAGCTTTTTGATCATTTTTGAGAAGTTGAACCAATTTTTTTTGGGTCTCCCATTCTATATCAGCAGTCAACTGTTTCATCCGGTAATGTTCTTTGGGTGGCAGCTGTTGTATAAGTTTTTCTTCAAGTTGTTTTCCGAGAATTTGATACTTTATTAATTGGTCATCCATCTGGACAGGACCCGTAGGTTTGTTGGAACGATAATACTTTTGGATTATTTTTTCTTTGTCTAAATAATAATACTTACCCGGCTGAGTAAATTCCATACCTTTGGCACTAAACGTTTCCCGGTTTCCGCGCACTATACGTGTTAGCGAAAAATAACCATGATACCCCTTGATATTTTCTTTGACACCATGAACGTCTCGAATTGATATTTCATAACGATTATAAGGGCCATTCAAGGCTAAAGGAATATATGCACCACCATATTCCTCTGAATGAAGATTTCTGATTTGTAAAATACCGTTTTTTTGAGAAACAGCAACATCCTTCAATATCCATGGTTGAAAAGAAGCAATATCAACTTGTGACGCATGATGATCTTCCGCCATTGCTGCATTTATCATCATTAACGAGATTATTAAAAATAAAATCCTATTCATCATTTCTAATTAAATCCTTTTTTATTCCATAGAATCTTCTGATCAAATTGCTTCCCAACTTCTCTATAATCGCCAGCGGACAAGTACTATTCATTTTCATCATCACGGTCTAAATTTCTTCAACAGTTCATTGATTTCTTCGCAATGCGGAATTCCTTTAAGAAAATCTCGAACACCTTCAAATCCAGCTTGTTTGGCATAACGCTCTAAAATTATCTGATCTTCCAACGAAAGCATTTGATAATTCTCCTGATGAATCCGAGGCAAACCCAGCTTAGGCAAATGATGAACAGGGTAAGCATAACATCCCAAATGTTTTATTATAGAATGATATAATTCACCATAGGTTTTCAACCCTTTAAATGATCCTTGGCGAATAAAAATCCCAGCTCTGGCAAGAACTCTTTTGAAATCACGATGTGTCAAATAATATTCCCATTGATTAGCGCCATAAAACCGAGACAAATCGTGATTAATTTGCTTACGCCAATATTCTAAATCAACTACTTCACGGAGAATCATTGCTGCTTTCTTATCTGAAATTTTCTCTGCTTTGGGTGCCGGCATTTTCAAAACAAGATCACCATACGAGGCAATAAAATAGGCTAACTGATCAGCACGTATAGAACCAGTATTTATAAAATCCTGAAATGAATCATACTGCATATTTTTCGCCATAGTATTAAACTCTGCAATGGTATATGGTTTAGGAAGAAAATAGTTTAAATAATCAATCAAACGATTAGAGTCATCAAAGTAGTATTCTTTCTCACCAGTTTGTTCAATATAACTTCTCTGTTTGCCCTGCAGCCGATCACGAATATTTTGACCTATTGCGACAAGTTTAAATACCCAAGGATTATAATGACCCAATGCTCCACGATAAAATGGACTGTCCCCAATATAGCGTGTCAGTTGATATGGATAAATACATTCAGATTGATACATTGACAAATCCCAGATGTAATTCCAAGATCTCGCTTCAAAATGAAGAAAAACCCAAAAAACAAATGACATGGCAATAAAAACAATAGGAATGCGATGCTTCATACGTAGCCGAATTTGCATAGATTTATATTTTATAATAATATAAAATAACATCATGACTCCCAAAATAATTACGACAACTCCCCATAGAGGACCAAAGCCTTTCCATGCCTTCACAATATTTTGAATTTTCCCGGGTAAATCTTCTTTCCCGGTTAAATTACTAAAAAAACTTTCTTTAATCATATTTCTTCGTCGTGAAGCATCCGGATGTATTGTCAATCCCAGCATTGATCGCGAATCGGGATTCAGTTCATCTAACGCTATCGTTTTTGAAGGTTTATGCCAAATTGTTAAAGGTCCCGCCCAAAAATGAATTCCAGGATAATTCCCAACCAGATCCCATCCTGTGGCTGCCAACACATCCGCGTAGCCATTATTGCCACATATAATATAATTCAAACCCCAATGATCATTTTCCAATAAGTACCGCATAAGCGGTTTCATAGAATTAATCGACCCACGATCAAGTCCTACAATCGCCACATCATGTTCTGGATGTTTTCCATGTCGATGATTAAACATGATGGTATCAGCTTGCATTCGTAATGTTTTTTTTGTATTCAATGTTATTAATTCAAATGAAGTTCCAATAACCAAGTATCGATGTACCATATCATTAATACTTGATTCATCATGTAATGAATGGATTTTTTCTAGATCCGGATATTCAGTTTTTTTAAGTGGTAGTATTTTTCTTACATTTTTTACTCGGTAAGGAGCATAGGGCTGTAATTTTCCCTCTGCACCTTTTTTTATCCGAATAATACGGCGTAATGGATCCTGAGTATTCATTCCAAAAAATGGTGGCTGTCCATTACGCCCCCCACTTTGCATCACAAATTCCAAGTCTTCTTCTGAAAACAGCAATTTTAATGTCCTTAGAATGACTCGTGAATTCTGAATTGATAATTCCGGCGAAGTCGTCTCGATCCCAATTTTAAAAACCAAGTGATAAAGTCCTGTTGCCTTATCTAGCTTGAAGTGTTTTTCGATAAATTTCCAGTCTAACTGATATACATGACTTCCCGGTGTTAATTTTGGTTTTAATTTAATATAAACTGCTTTGTTTTTTTGTCTTCGATTATTTTTCCCCTCAGATTCAATGATAATCCACCCATTCACGAGCGGAGTTCTCTCCTCAACATCTACCCAAATATATTTGGGAATTTTTCGTAGTATCACCGTTCTATAAATATACCCATAATTCCGGGGATAATCTGACGGCTGCTCTGCAGACGTTCTTAACACTCCCTTTTTTTTATCTTGTATGTTGCTAAACTGATTTGGTTGATCCTTGCTTTCCGTTCCACGAACCGCAAGTTTCATTTGACCCTGATTTCCTTGATAAAAATCCAGCGTAGCACCGCAAGATATTTCGGACAACGCATCTGGAAGAACGAAATGATTTTGAAACGGCGTAATATAAATTTCCGCCTTAGGATCAATCACACCTTCACGAAAAATCAAATTGATACCTTTTTCATATGACAATATATTTCCGAACTTCTCCGGCAGCACGCTTTTTTTTCGTAACTGTATGCCTTCAATAATCGCCCAAAGTTCTTTTTTATTTTGACTTTTGTTATTTGCTTTTGATTGTTTTTTTAGATCTTCTCGTTTCCCGGATTTTTCACTACTCCCAATACTCTCTGCCAAACCCAACACCAATCGAATACAACCATTCGCTTCAGACATTTTTTTTTCAGGCAAATTAATGTAATAGATGCCAGGAGACGCCATTACCGTTTGCACCCATGGTAATACCTCCTCACTCGTTTTTTCATGCTTGACTTTTGAGGCACCACCACGAGGTAACGCCGCACCAAAATCACGCTGCAGAGTACGGTTCCTCTCTGTTCGAGCCATTTGAAATATTTTTTGTCGATATGCATCATGATAGACTTTCAAATACATGTGTTGCGTTGGTACCAGCTTATTAATTTGAATTGTAAGAATATGATGTCCAGGTGGCAGAATCATCGTCCTTTCAATTTCACCACGACTATCCTCCTGACCCCCACCATGTATTAACAATTGGTTATTTTTAATTATTTCTGCGTTAAGTCCCCCGCCTTTTATCCAATCCCAAACACAACAATCTTCTGAAAAATAATAATTACCAATTTGTGGCAGCGTAATGGCACCATCTTGTTTCCGCCATTGATTGTGCTGCTTCTGTTGTGATGATAAGATTTTTGTCGGTTCTTCTTCTGTATATACTTTTTGCTTTTTCCATTGATCCAATAAATTCCTGAGCATACTGATCATCGCACCTGATTCATGTCCTGGGCCATACTGGTGCCATAACACTCTCATGAGTTTTTCAAGTCTTTCAATTGACCATCCTGTTTCTTGTCGCCACTGATTCAGGACAAATTCCGGAAGCATTTCTCGAACAGAAACACCAATATTATATGTATGATTCCCGCACAATTGCCGATCCCGCCAAAATTGGAGAGATGCTCCCGGCCCAAACGAAGGTTCTGTTTTTAACAGCAATGCACGAACATCTTCCGGTTTCATTTCATGCACCATCAAAGTCCTACTTTTTTTTATTTCCATTTCATTTGCAGATATCAAACCCTGACTATAGTTTTCAAGCATTTTACTAAACTGTGCTATTGTTAATTGAGGTGACATAAATGAAATGAACATCTCCTCAATGGTCGGTTCCCTTGGAAGTTGTTTCCCTTTCACTGCTTGAAAAATATCTATACACTTTTCATGAAACAATGTACGTCTGCTATATCCTCCCGAAGCAATCCTCTGCACCAAACCATCAGCATACCGTTCCATGCCTTCTGCTTCTTCAACTACAGGGCTTCCACCACCCGGCCGTGGCCGAGTTGTAACAAATCTGGCGTTTCTCACTTTTGCCATATTTTTCATGATCAGCACAATCTCTTTTTTTGTCTTCAGCCCAAATTTTTCAAAATATCCGTTTGCGAGCATTCGCGTGGATACCTCCAAATAATTATCCTCACAAATAACACCATTCTCAATAAAGTACTCCTCATTCAATAAAATCCGAAATGTCTCTTCCAAAGTTTCCAGACCATATCGATGACCTCTTCCCATAAGATAAAAACATAGGATAACGAGTGCCTGTTTTTCCCGAGTCTGAACACGATCAAACTCTTGGGCATTGACTTTCAATAATCGGTTAAGCTCCTCATATTTTAGTTCATATTCCTTTGCCCATGTTTCACGCAGCCAATTGATCTCTTGGGACAAAATATCCTCACGAAATTCTTGCCAAAATAATGTTGTGCGCAATTTATTTTGAATTTCATTTAATTCATGCATCGGTAGGATTGCATTTTCTTGGTTGATTTGCAGATATAAAGGATAGCGTGTCACAATAAGTTGAAACGCTTCAAACGGTTTAGCATATTTACTCGTAAAATATTGTATCCATGGTTTATATTTTTCTGAAACATTCGCATCGTGCTTTACAATACGCATAAAATCGTTGAATGATATTTTTCGAAAGCCATGTTTCTCTAACTCAGCATTTACTTCCAGATGAATCCCCTGAATATCAGGTGGTGGTTGAAACTTTCCCGTTTTCAACAAACTTTTCAATTCCTGATACAATCGATTTCCGGGCCGATATCCGTAGAGTGACCACTTATATTTTAATATGATTGCTTCAATCTCTCTTGCTGAATAGGTTTGTAATATTTTTCTTTTCAAGACCGACATGAGCTCATATTTTTCTAACAATCGATCTGTCTCTTCTGGTATATCCTTTTGATCCCCATAGGCTTGGTACGCCTGTTTATCCTGAAAAGACAACTCGCTCGCTTCAGCAAACTTCTGAAGTGCTTCTTGTATGGAACGGTTTTCTTCTGGAAAAATATGATGTCGCGTAATCATGTGCTGAAAACCTTTTAAAGAAAGATCAATTTCTTTGCTTGCAAGAAATATATTGAGCGAATTTCCGGATACCTTCGAGGTGGATTGCAATTGAATTTTATCACTATTTGAATAAAATCCAATGACGGGCTCAAAAATTGGTTGACCGGAAAGACCAGTTTCAGATTCACACCCTTCGGTGGCCTGAGCTAAAAAATCGATATATTGAATATAAAAAGCATTAAAAAGTAATTGCTCCCTATTTTCTTGAAAACAATCTCGCTCAGGAACGATAAAATTCATCAATCCTTCTTCATCCCAGCCATCACATTTCATCCCTTCTTTTAATCGATCAACGTAATACTCCAGTTGCGCTATATCATATTTCGCTAATATCGCCTGCACTTCATTAATATTCAAATGTAGGTTACTTATATAATTAAAGGCTTCAGTAATAAAAACTAAATACCAGTTGTAACGTGCCACTGCTTTAATATCTTCTGCTTTTTGATCAATTCCAAAACGCAACAATTGAACAACACGTATTAAAAAATCAAAGCTAATATTCAAATCTTCACAAAATGCTTTCACAGCATAATAATCTCGAATATTCAAATGCGATTCATCCTGCCACAGCACTTTATGCTCAGATTCCAATCGGACATTTTCAATGGTTGCATAAGCATCACCTTGATGACTTTTGACGAATATTTTTAGTACACCACCATCAATTTCATCAATATTGATTGAATTTCGTAAAAACGCATCATGTAAATCAACTTGTTGATATCCAAATGTGAAACGAGGATCAATTTTAATGCTTTGTCTTCCTTTAGGTGTCAAAACATCGATTTGGATGCTGGTATACCCCTTTTTTCCGGCGTATCTTCCAGAGCTGACAAACCTTAAAAATCGCATCGCTCGAATTGTTTTGGGTGACAGCTGCCATGCGATTAAACCCGGTCCGGTTAATGATGTTGTCGACAAATAGAAATTATTTTCACCACGTTTGTCCCTTTGGCGTGCTTTTTCGTACGCATGATAAAATAACTTTGATGGTTTTTTCTTTACAACCAACACACCTTTTTTAATAACAGCTAATTTATATGTTAGCGGTTGCCTTGCAACGGCATACTCGATTTTTTTTATACTTTGTATTTGATTTGGCGTATGCTTTTGTTCCGAAATCGCCAACGGTGCATGATAAGACAATGGACGCGTAACATTTTTCGAAAAAGTGGTTGTGCTTAGATTCACCGCACTTCGTGGATTCCCTCTTTCATCCTTGGTTTGCTCTTCACTCGCATAATTCACACCTTGACGACGCGAGACCGAAGATGTCTTAAATATAAGGTAATTCAATGATTGTTGAAGACTCGGAATTTTTACATCACCAAGTTCAAGGGGGGGCGTGAACAATGTAATAACACCGGACAAGGCGAAAAATGGCAGTCGTGTCAATCCAGCTAAGCTAAATAGTGGTGCAATGAAAAGAAAACCAATCAGCAATACTATTTTAACTATGCTAAAAACGAATGATTCCCCTTTTACTTGGCGCGCAATATTTTCATGAAAATATACGCATGCAGATGTCTTTTTCGGGGCTTCCAAAGCAACAACTTTACTTGTTTTTTTTCTCACCCAAGCAAACAACATCATTGGTTGATATATAAAAATACTCAATAGCAATAAAGGCCCGAGATAAACAAAGAATAATACTGGAGCAACCGTTTCGGCCAATAGTACAGCAGACAAAATAATACCGAGCCACAACCATAAAAAATACCATCCAGAATATCTAAAACAATATTCACGCAATTTCGCACTGAGTATTAAACCTGCAACGACCATACTCACTAAAATCCAGATAAACATTGAAAGTCGAGAATTATGAAACCAATAAATACTCACAACTACTAATTGAACACTTAAAACGCCCAGTAAACCGGCAGTCAAACAACGTAAAGCAAGCATTGATAAGTTCTTCATCCTTTTTCATTCACCTACTTATGGATTGACTAATCTATATAAAGGAATTTTCATCGATACAGACCATTCATTTCTTATCGAATCACTTTCATGATATTGATTCAAACCTACACCGAATTCAATTCCTGTATGATCCAAATGCAAACGTATACCTTGTGTTGTCACCATCTGTAATGCACTGTCTTGTCGGCCATTTTCATGAAAATCCATCCACCCGCTTCCTTCTGCATACAGACCACCAAAAATTCGAAAATCGACTTGCATGATTCGATAGGATATATAGATCTCGCCACCGACTCGAAATGCCGCTTGATGCTGTGGATGTTTATACCGAATAACCTGCGGCATATAACGGACAAAATTATGTATCTGTATGATCCCGCCGATATTTGATGTATCATTGTTTGCCCATAAATATCCAAAACCAATTTGCCCATTAAATGCGGCATAAGTATACGGTTGTTCCTGTAAAAAATTTATATGGAGAGATACATCTGTTTTCTGTGTATAAATATTGTTAGACTGAAAAAGAATCCGCTCTTGATAATTCCGAAAAGGAATATAAGTACCTTCTAAAAATAAATTTTTATCCAAAAAACCTATTAGACTGAATACGTTTTCCGAATAGATTGTTTGCAAATAAAGGCTTTTTGATAGCGAGTCAAATGTCATCGTTGATTGCTGAACATATTGCCAACCTGCCTTTGCAAAACTTGTAGATGGTGTGTTTGAATTTTCAGAAAAAACAGATGCCGTGGTAGAAAATAAAAATCCAATACCTAAGCAAATAACCATTATTATATTTTTACTTAAACTCGTCGACATTTCCTCTTCTTTGATTGTTAAGGGGCCGATGAAAAAAACCATTGTCATCTTCCTCTATTAATTAATCCTGTCTGAATTCAAGTTAATATTAAACCGCATGATCATTTCCATTCATGCAAATAACACATTAACATTTCCGCATCGCCCAACTCATGGTATTCCATTGTAAAGCATACATAATATAGACGTCTCAATCAGTAAAAATATTTGTTTTTTAGGCATTTTTACCATCACAAGGGATTCCAGATAGACAAACTCAATTTGAAAGAGCCCCCAATATGAGGCAGTCTTATGACTTACTTAAATAATTAATGTTGTAACTGTTCGGTACGAGAGTGTCGTGCAAAACGCACACAATTACGTCCAGCCCGTTTGGCCCGATAAAGCGCTTTATCCGCCGCATCCACCAATTCCTCCGGCACCTTTCCATCATTCGGAAATGTCGCGACACCCACTGACATGGTAATAATTTGCAAAATCCCAGATTCATTTTTTCCAAATTGCTGCTTCTCAAATTTTTTATGCAGCCGATGGGCAAAAACCAACGCCTCTTTATGATTTGTCTCCGGAAGAATAAGGGCAAATTCATCACCGCCATAACGTGCCACCGTATCCGCTTCGCGGCTATGTCCTTTAAAAAATCCGGCAATTTCACGCAATAAAATGTCACCCTTCATATGTCCTAAACTATCGTTATATATTTTAAAATGGTCCAAATCAATAAACAACAGACTAAAGGTCCGGTTATACCGTTGGCAGCGTGCCAATTCATCACGCAGATTTTCCTGAAAATAACGGTGGTTGTACAACCCGGTGAGTCCATCTTCATTGACAAACAACAATAAACAATCCAAATCTTTTTCCGGGAGCATTTTCAAATCTTTTCCCTGCCCTGAATAATTATTCAGATAATCCAATACCGCTACTTTGATCCCGACATTCCGCCCTAGCTTTTCAGACATATAATACTTATGTAAAATAATTTCCTGCCAAAGCTGCTTCGCCTCTTGGGGTGAAAACTGCTTATGCGTCAGCGCCTGCAGCAGATCAATATAAAGTTCGTCCCCTTTGCTTGTGCGGAGGTTCTCCATGGGTTCCCAGAGATCACGCGGAATTTTGTCCACATCGCCGGCAAAATAATCCAGTACCGCCTTATCCTTGGACATCCAGCGCACAAACTGCTTGGCTTCCTGAATCGTGGAAGTGGAGCGCATGCAAAATTTATTATCCCTGCTGGATTGTTGCAGCTCAACTGCCACCGCTTTTTTATTTCTCATCCTGGTTGAATTTCCCCCGCCTGATTATTCATGACTATTCAATTTCCCCTCTCATGTCACGCAGTTAAAGCCGGGCTTGCCTGGCGAATGCCGGAAAATTCACGATTAACATATTAAACTTGGAAAAAGTGTTGATAGCATCGATAGGCAAAGTACACATCCACTTTGCTGGCCAATTCCTGCGTCGAATGCATTGAAAGCAAGGGAGGACCAACATCAATGGTGTCCATTCCGTAACGTGAAAGATACATTGCTATTGTACCCCCGCCGCCGAGGTCCAGTCGACCAAATTCTCCGGTCTGCCACTTTATTTTCTGTTTTTCCAGCAGCCGGGTCAACCAGCTCATATAGTCTCCGGACGCCTCATTGGTGGAATATTTCCCGCCCCCGCCGCCATATTTTTCAATCGAAACACCGCCGCCCAACCGGGAGCTGTTTCTTACATCGCTAATTTCCTTAAAATTAGGATTCAATGCCTCGGTGACATCCGCGCTAAGCGCAGTGGCGGATTCAAGAATTGCGGCAGTGCTTTTTTTCAGACGAAGCTTTTGCCGTATCTCTTCTGTAAAAATATCCAGCAAGCGACTTTGCGCAGAGGTATCCCCGAAAGAACCAATCTCTTCTTTATCCACAAACAGAGCCACGGCAACACCCTGCGGGTCCGCAGATTGACAAGCTGCTTCCAGGGTCGCAAAAACACAGGCGCGGTCATCCTGGCCATACGCTGCCAGACATGATTGGTCAAACCCAACATCAACCGGTGCCGCCGCCGGAACAAAACTTATATCCGCCGTCAAAAAATCTTTCTCCACGATTCCGTATTTTTTGTGAAGCCAATCAAGTACTGCCAGTTTGACTTTCTCGTTTTCCTTGGTCTTGGGCAGCGGCCGGTTGCCGACCACAATTCGAAGTTGCTCGCCGAGTACTGCTTCCCGGGCGCTTTTCGCCATTTGTTCCTTTCCCAAATGCGGGGGCATGTCCGGTATCATAAATCTTGGTTCCCCCTCTTTTTCCCCTACCACAAATGTGCGCACACCCTGTCGGGTATGAATCACTGCATGCATACTCAAAGGAACATTCACCCATTGGTATTTTTTAATCCCGCCGTAATAGTGCGTTTGCAACATGGCGAGATTACCGTCTTCAAACAGTGGATTGGGCTTTAAATCCAGACGCGGACTATCCACATGAGAACCGACAATACGCCAGGGTTGCTGCGGGTTTCCAATCCGGGCGGCAATCAAAGCCCTACCTTTGATATTTTTATAGACCCGATCACCTTTGCTTAAGGTCTGAAGACGGTGCAATGGTTTGAACTTTTCCCGTTGCAGCCGTTTTTCAATAATTTCAATACATTCCCGCTCGGTCTTCGCGCTGCCTAAAAAACGTTTGTAAGCTTGGGCATACGCATCAATCGCTTTGGTTTCCGCCGGGGTGCAATTTTCCCATGCAGAAACAGGTCGAAAAAGAAGATCCTTATAGTGCGTACGGCTATTTGTTTTTACTTTCATGGCACCTGCCTCATTGATCGATTTGATTATGCTTGAACTGACTTAGTGTTTCAAAAGTGTTCTTACGGCGATCATACCACCCTTAAAATTACGCAGGTTGTTAAATCCATGGCATCGTAAAAAAGACACCGCATGTCCGGAGCGATTGCCGCTCCGGCAGATAACGACAACTTTTTTATCAACTGACGGACATCCCGTAAAAAATCCGCCGCTGCAAAAACCACAATAAGATAAAAATCCACGGGCTTACCCGGCACCCGGCATTCGCCGGGCAAGTTACGCCGGGCAAGTACGCCGGACAGGCTGTCCATCGTGTTCGCGCCGGAACGATAAACTTTCATCGAATCCTCCCGGCGGTTATTCCAAGCATTAACTATTTTTCAAATACGGACGATATGAACCACACATGGTTAACCGACAGGTTTACTGGAACGTGCAGGACTTGCAAATACCGATAAACTCAATACTGGTTTTTTCAATCCGATGACCATCCGTTTGGAGTTTTTTTTGAACCAGACAGCAATTTTCCTCTAAATCAAAATCATAAATTCGTTCGCACTGCCTGCAATAAAAATGCGCGTGCGGTTCTATAAATGCATCATAATGGGTTTCCCGCTGCCCAACGTTAATACTAATAATTTTCCCTTGGGTTTCCAGAATCTCCAAATTACGATAAACGGTCCCCAGTGAAAGATTGGGAATCGCGGGACGCAAATCAGCATAAATATCAGCTGCCACGGGATGATCTTGACGATTTGATAAATTATTCAGAACCGCCTTACGTTGGTGACTCTCGCGGAAGATAGGCATAATGCTTTTACTATTCCTTATAGTTTGATTTCCCATCCCTCACGCGCCAAATGGGTTTTTGCAAACTGCTTGCGCGCAGGTGCAAGTATTTTTTTCTCTAAAAAACCGTCCGTATGGAGTTGATCATGATGATAGAGATGGAGCCGCTTCACCTTGGCGGCCTTGGCCAGTGCAACCCCCTGCTCCCAGGTACTGTGCCCCCAGCCTTGCCGCCCCTTGACATATTCCTCAGGTGTATACTGGGCATCGTAGATTAAAAGATCCGCCCCTTGGGATAATTTTAGGAGCTTTTGGTCCATGCCCTTCTCAAAATGCTCTGTATCGGTTGCAAAAACAACAGATTTATTCTTCCAGGTAAATTTATAAATATATCCTCCGGCCGGATGATTATTCGGACAATTATCAATCGTCACGCCGCGTACCTGGATTGATTTATTTTTTAGTACGGTATGGAATGTATGGTCACTCGGCATCTGCTTGAATGCCACCGGAAAAGTGATGAACTCCTGCTGGCGCAGCAAAACATTTTTCATCTGGTATGATCCATAGTGGTTCATTTTATTCCCTGGAATAAAATTGGGCACAAAAAAAGGAAACCCCATAATATGATCCCAATGAAAATGGGTCCAGAAAAAAAAATACTCTCCTTTTTTCTGCTTCCCAAAAAGTTCATTCCCCAAAACCCGTAAGCCTGATCCACCATCCACAATAAACTGTGTATTGTTGGCGCGAATAGAGAGACACGTTGTGTTGCCGCCATAGTGAAGCGTGTTCTTGCCCGGGGTCGGCAAAGAACCTCTTGGCCCGTAATATTTAATGCGCATGTTTAACCTCCCATGCGAACTGGAGTCGCCATCTCGTAAAGGTTGTCATTTTAACAATTGTGTCCAAAAGGTACAATCCCGTTTTTCATTTTCAATCATTTTTCTCGCGCCAACATCAAGCCCAATACCGTCTTGCCATCCTCAATTTCCCCTTTTCGAACCAGCGTCAGCGCGGTCCTCCATGCCATGACTTTTGCCACTAAAAATTCATCACTATCCAACGCCGGATCTGAAACTTTTTTTAGATCACGGGCAATAAAAAGATGGATTTTTTCTTGGCTGAATCCCGGTGAACTGTACACGGAAACCAGGGAATGCATTTTTCCCGCCTGATACCCGGTCTCCTCCAGCAACTCACGTCGGGCTGCTTTGAGCGGTGTCTCGCCCCGGTCAATCAGCCCGGCCGGGAGTTCCCAAAGATATTTTTTTACCGCATAGCGATACTGCCGGATAATCACTATTTTTCCCTTGGGTAAAACAGGAACGATCGCAACTGCCGGTCGGTGTCCTACGACCTCCCGGATATGTTCGCCGCCCCCCGGCACACGTACCGTATCCACAAAAACATCTAAAATACGACCACGATAGAGTACCCGGCCTTTTATTTTTTTTTCCCGTGCCGGCTTGATCAAACAGCCTCCACGCTTTCAATTTCGGGAATGGCTTCCTTAATTTTTTTTTCAATAACCTGCTTCAGTGTCACGGTCGCCATGGGACAGTTGCCGCAAGCACCCTGTAAACGCACTTTAACAATCGCCCCTTCTACAGCGACCAATTCTACGCTCCCGCCGTCGGCTTGCAGTACAGGACGTACCGCATCCAATACCTTCTCAATTTTCTCTTTCATAAAACCTCCTGTTTTGTTTAAAAACCCGGCAACGCACTAACGCTTGCTCGGCACCTCAATAAAAAAACGTGCTGGAATTTTTTCTTGTGACTTTGCAGCAAAGGTCACCAACACCTCGTATTTTCCCGGTTTGGGAATCACGATCCAACCGCGCCAATCCCGGCCGGGTCCGGATTTAAGTATAATGCTTTTACCCTTATCCTGACCCCTTTCCCGCAGTTCAAGTTCCGCTGCTGCGATCTCTAAAATCCGGTAATCCCTGTCCTGAATTCGAATGGCCGCTTGTATCTCGCCCACCTGTGCCTGCCGCGGGGTAGTATAAAATGTAGCCAAATGATCCTGCGTCCAGACAGTCTGTTTTTGCAACCCGCAACCGGCTAAAAGGGATACGAGGCTCATCAGCACCAGCAATCTTTTTCCTTGAGCGACCCAAAAATTCATGACGGGTCCTGACTTGTAATCACAAACAACCCTTCATCTGCAAAAAAATTGGGTAGAAAAGAAACTGTGTTGGCTTTGTCACGCCGATTATTTTTCAATAGACTGATTTTCTTTAAAATAGTGATCTTCCGTGCCTTACAAAAGTGTATAAAATCTTGAATCGTCAAAAGATGAATATTGGGCGTATTGTACCAGTCAAAAGGTAATTTATTGGTTCTGGGCATACAACCGCGCAGCATAAGATTTTTTCGAATTCGCCAATAGCCAAAATTCGGAAACGATATAATTGCTTTTTTTCCAACCCGCAGCATTTCCTCAATAACAAAATCCGGCCGATGAATTGCCTGGAGGGTTTGATTGAGCACCACATAATCATAGGTGGCATTCCCATAATCCGCCAAACCGGCATCGATATCTCCTTGAAAAACGGATAACCCTTTATGAATACAGGCAATCACCGCATCCTGTTTAATTTCCACGCCCCTGGCATGAACCTGACGTTCTTTAATCAATCGTACCAGCAGGGAACCATTGCCGCAACCCAGATCCAAAACCCGGCTTCCCTTCTCTATTAAAGAGACCACAACATCATAATCAGAGAGTAAAATATTTTCATAAATTCTATTCTGCACCATCAGGCACCACCGGATTGATATAGATTATCCAGAAAACTATCCACCACCCGATTAAGTGTTTCCGAAGAGATTAAAAATGCATCATGCCCGTAATCCGAGTCCATCTCCAGATAAGAAACATCGCTGTTGTTCTGTCGAAGTGCCTTCACCAGCTCTTTCGACTGCCTGGAAGGAAAAAGCCAATCCGAAGTAAAAGACAGGACCAGGGTCTTGGCCTGAATACGGGCACACGCTTTCTCCAGACTTCCTTTGCCCCAGTCCGCAGCCGCATTGTAATAATCCATCGCCTTGGTGATGTATAAATAGGTGTTCGCGTCAAAACGCTGTACAAACCGGAGGCCCTGATAATGTAAATAACTTTCCACCTCAAATTCTTTGCTGAATTCATACCCATATTCTTCCCGGTTTTGAAGACGCCTTCCAAATTTTTTATCCATCGATTTTTCGGAAAGATAGGTTATATGACCGATCATTCTGGCAATTGCCAGTCCGGTTTCCGGACGGCTTTCCTTATCATAATAGTCCCCCTTTTGCCAATGGGGATCAGAAATAATTGCCTGCCGACCGACCTCATTAAACGCTATTGATTGCGGCGAAAGCTGTGACGTGGAAGCAAAAATCATCGCAGAGCGCACACTGTCCGGGAAACGCAGCATCCATTCCAATACTGCCATCCCTCCCATCGAGCCTCCGGCCATGGAAAAAAGCTGCTGAACACCAAATTCTTCGACCACCATTTTTTGTGCCCTGACCATATCTCCAATGGTCAACATGGGAAACGCCATGCCGTAGGGTTTCCCTGTCTCCGGATTGACGGAAGAAGGGCCGGTCGATCCCTGGCATCCGCCAAGTACATTGGTGCAAAGGATAAAATAGCGGTTGGTATCAAATGCCTTTCCCGGCCCAATCATAAAATCCCACCATCCGGTTTTTTTATCTTCAGGTTGATGCCGGCCGGCAGCGTGGGCATCGCCGGTTAACGCATGAAGGATTAAAACAGCGTTATCCTTTTGCGCATTCAAGTGTCCATAGGTCTCATACGCAATCTCGATCTCCTTGAGCGAACGACCGCATTCCAGGTTAAATCCTTCCGCTGGAAGCTTCAACCGCATTTTCCGGAGCTCAATAATCCCTGCAGAACCTGATTCAGCAATGATTGGATTGGTCTTCTCAGCCAAAAAATAACTCCTTTTGTGTAAAAATTGCCCTGGCGCGGAGCCGCCCGATGATGGCCCGCATTTAAAAAAACCTCTCCGAAAATCCGAAGAGGCAACTTTGGTTTTCCAAATCCCACGCCTCTCCTTATCTTTCCGACCCTTCCAGCGGACCGAGAAATTGGCACCATTTATTTTTCAGCGCGGACTCGAAAAACCGGTTGCCGTGGCGTACGCCACTCTGGATAAGGAAGATTACTGGGGCTCCCAGTGAATCTCGAATGCACCCAGCATATCAAAACAGCGAATCATTTGGCAATCATTATTTTCAGGCAGCTTGTATTGGCGGGGATTTATCGTCTTAATTAAACCATCGGCTGTTTGAATACTGTAAACTCGATTTCATATCCAATTGTTCAATCGCCTCTACCAGGGTTCCGGGGGATGGTACTACCGGTCCCGGTTCAAACGTCATTGCCGGCTCCGATCCGTCACCGATTTCCGATGCCTGATCATGAAGCAGCGCAAATTCCTGCGCAGCGGGCAATACACGAACCCATTTCCCACCCAACCCGTCTTCCAATAATTGTTGACGCGTTTCTTCTGAATCAACAATAACCAGATGGGCCGCCTCAATCGCCAAGCGTCTTAGCCCCCGTTTTCGCGGAACAAAATACCGCCCTCTGGTGATGGAAATGATAACATCATGACGAACAATTTTTTTTGCCAGCAGCAACGCACCGGCAATGGAATCCAACAAACACGCCTCCACCACCAGCGTGCTCCGCAATGTCAAACACAATAAAACACCATAATAAAGCGTGGCAAAAACACTACTGCGCTGGACCCATTTATTTTTTTTACAATGGCGCCATACTGTTACCGGCCAATTGCGATCATCCAAATAATTGAAAACAGCAGAATAGAATTTCCTTTCCGGATTATCGCGGTGATGATTCCCCGCAAGAATTGCCAAATAGCGATTGGAAATCATTTTTCCACCTCTTTCTAAAACAGGTGTATTAAAACGTGCGTCTAGTATCGTCATCAAGCGAAAATCATTAAGCCGGACCGGACAACCGTCAAACCGCTCAAAAACCCACCTTCAACGCGGTCACTTTTTTTCTTTGCCGGGAAAACATTTTCAGACTTGCATCTGCTTCATAAAATGACGTATGATAATCCAACTTATTCAGCACCAGTCCGGCTGTACGCCGTTATTTCAGGAGTATCCTTTCATGCCAACTTATCACTATACGAGTTCATCACCCGGTTACAGTGTGGGCCAACCTTGGACACCCGCTGTCAAAAAACTTATTATCGCCAATGTTGTCGTCTTTCTTCTTCAACTTCTATTTGGGAAAAATTCCTGGATGGATCTTATGGCTCTCCAGATTCCCCAGGCCGTCACCGAGATGCGCCTCTGGCAGCCTTTTACCTATATGTTTCTCCACGGCGGTTTTTGGCATCTGGCATTTAACATGTTTGCCTTATGGATGTTCGGTTGTGATGTGGAACAAAAACTCGGAACCCGCTTATTCTATATTTATTATATCGTCAGCGGACTTGGGGCGGGAATTTGTGTTGCCGTGGTCGGTAAACTTGCCGGGGAACAAAGCATCACGGTGGGTGCTTCCGGGGCGATCTTTGGAATTCTTATGGCGTACGGCATCCTTTTTGCGGAAAAAATCATCACCCTGCTGGTCTTTTTCATCTTACCTGTACGCATGAAAGCCAAAACCATGGTGTTGCTCTTTGGTGCTTTTGAATTTCTTGCCGGGGTTGGCAATGCTCTGGGGAATGTCTCGCATCTGGCACATTTAAGCGGATTATTGGTTGGTTATCTTTTTTTCCGCTACCGCTTACCGCAGTATGCTCCGCAATTCTCCCTTTTCCAGCAGCTTAAACTGTGGAAAGCGGGAAAAAATGTCCGGAAAATGGACTCCGAATTGGAAATCGATCAAATTCTAGATAAAATTTCACGCGAGGGTATCGGTTCTCTCTCGCGCCGGGAACGGGAAATTTTACATCAAGCCTCACAGCGCAAACGTGGTAATGGACCCGGTGCAAATTAAATAGTCCCTCACCAAAATCCAACGTGACATCTTAATTGCGGAACATGCCGGGGCCTTCGGCTTTGCAGGGTAAAATAGCCACATCAACACAGTATCCCTGCCTACTTTTATCCGTTAACGCGTCGCTTAAAAGGAATGATCTCTGCCTGCCCGGAGCGTTTCCCTGCCTTTTTCCTTTTTTTCACTACTTTGCGTTTCTGTGCCGCCAGTGACACAACATTATTTTTTTTACTAACCGCAGTTTTCTTTTTCACCACAGTTTTTTTCTGTACTACTTTTTTTGCCACAGTTTTCTTGACTACTTTTTTCTTGACCGCTTTTTTAACGTTTTTCTTTAGTACCGTTTTTTTTACCACTTTTTTAGTCGGTTTCTTTTCACGGCGCTTTTTTACAATTTTTTTAACTGCTTTCTTTTTAGTCCGTGCTGCAGCTGCCTGACGCACTTTCACCACCGCAGAGGCCTTCTTTTCTTCAAGCTTCGCAGCAATACCCGGCAAATCATCCTGCTTGGGCTTCGCCATAACGAAAGGTTTGGCTGTAACAACCGGTTTGGCTGTAACAACCGGTTTGGCTGTGACAACCGGTTTGGCTGTGACAACCGGTTTGGCTGTGACAACCGGTTTGGCTGCCACCGTCTCCGACGGATGACGCTGTGGTTTCCCAACAACCTGGGGCTGTGCTGTATGCTGCGAAACGGCCTTCGCTTTCATTTGAACTTGGCGAGACATTTGCTTCCGATTTCTGATAATGATAAAAGCAATCACAACCACGAGGATTAAAATAATACCGGCAATCACCGCCAACAGGGAATATGATTTTCCCAAAGACCTGTCTTTTTTTTCCGGCACCGATACAATCGGAGCCGCCATCTTCCCTACGCTGGATTCATCTTCCGGAAACACAGCTTGCATATCAACAGGTCCGGACTTACGAGCTGATTCCAAAACAACTTCATCTTCACCAACACCAGTGCTTTGGCTTCCCATAGACATCAAAACATTTTTTTCTGCCGGAGCCTCTGTATCCGGAAGTCCGGAGGAATACTCTGATATCCCTGCCCGTTTTGGCACATTGTCTGTAGAAATTTTCTCCAACGCATCTGATACAGTGTGTGTTGCTGATGATGTTTTTTCCCGTTGCGCTGTCGGGAGTTTCTTTGTCCTAAGTTTTTCCTTGGCGCTGCTTTTTGAATACTTGGAAACCGCCTTCTGAGATTTTCTGATAACATTTGTTGGTTGTGCAGTTGCTGCAACTTGTTTAACCACCGGTTGCGTTACCGGGACAACGGTAGGACTCTGCAGGGTTATAACCTCTGCTTTTTCAACAACCTCTTTTTTCTGGGATGTTGTACACGCAATGATACCCAGTAGTCCACCTACCACAATCAAAAGTGCAATTTGCCGCAGTTTCATTTTTTTTCCCCTTTAAAATAATTTGAAACCGGCCTTAGCCAATACAATATTCCCTCATCTTGTTATATAGGGTTTTATAATCAATTTCCAGCTTTTTCGCAGTTGTTGAGCGATTCCAGTGACAGGCTTCCAACGTCTCTAAAATAACACGGCGTTCAATCTTGGTAACCGCCTGTTTGACAATATCCTTCAAGGTTGTTTCTTCAATATCCACAACATCTTCTTCCGGCTCTGATGCGGATTGCGGTTGCGTTAAACCGGGGGTCTGCAAAAGTCCGCGCTCCTGCATTTCAGGCAGATGGTGAAAATGAACCATATCATCGGCCAGTACCACTGCCCGTTTAATGATATTTTTCATTTCCCGTACATTGCCGGGCCAGTCATGTTGCATAAAATAATTCATGACCTCAGGAGATACATCTTTAACGTTTTTTTCAAACTTCCGGTTGAAGGAATCAATAAAACTTTTGATTAAAAGTGGAATATCTTCTTGACGCTCTCGCAACGGCGGAAGCCGTAAAACAAATTCATTCAGTCGATAGTAAAGGTCTTCCCGAAAACGCCCTTCATGAATGGCACGTTCCAAATTAACATTGGTCGCAGTAAAAACCGTCGCCTGAAACGAAAGCTCTTCTTTACCACCCAACCGGCAAAAACGCCGTTCCTGTAATACACGCAATAATTTCACTTGAACAGAAATATCTAAATTTCCGATTTCATCTAAAAACAGAGTCCCTTTACCCGCATGCTCAAAACGCCCGATCTTCCTTGCCGTGGCACCGGTGAAGGCCCCCCGCTCATACCCAAACAGTTCACTTTCTACAAGGGTTTCAGGCAATGTGGCACAATCAACTGAAACAAACGGTTCTTTTGCGCGTCGACTATGGGCATGCAATGCACGCGCGGTTAGCTCCTTACCTGTGCCGGATTCACCACGTATCATGACCGTTATATCATGCCGGGCAATTTGTTCAATGGTTTTTAAGAATTCCTTCATCTTACCTGACTCGCCCAACAGCTGATCCGTGCTTTTTTGTATTTTTATCTGGGAGCGAAGGTTTTTTACCTCAAGCTGCAACTGCATGGACTTCATTGCATTGGCCACCGTTATCAACAGTTCATCCAAGTTGAGCGGTTTAGAAAGAAAATCATAGGCACCCAGCTTCATACATTTAACCGCCACATCAACGTCACCGAGCGCAGACAACATAATGGCATAAATTTCAGGATGAAGGCTTCTGATCTCTTTCAAGACCTGAATGCCGTCTATGGGCTGCATACGAATATCCAAAAGATATAAATCATATTTTTTTTGCTGACTCAACTCAATGGCCCTGGGTCCGTCATTGGCCACCTCGGTAATATATCCGGCTGAACTCAGCGCGCGGGAAACAACCATACAATGTTCAGGTTCATCATCAACAATGAGAATATTTCGACTCGTGTTCAAGCTGCCCCCCTGCATTTCATTGCCGTGGCATTATTCTATGCACAATTACCCACCCATGCAAGCCTTTTATCCCGAATGCCGGCAAACACTTTTATTCAAAAAAAACGCCCGGAAGCAATTCTCCCAGGCGTTTTAACTTCTTGGAGGCGGCACTCGGAATCGAACCGAGGATGAGGGTTTTGCAGACCCTGGCCTTACCACTTGGCGATGCCGCCATAAAAATTCGCAAACTTATATTTCACGATAAAAATCCGCAGGCTACAAAGCGTCCCGAGGATCGATATTTATTCCCGTCGGGGAATCACTCGGCACCCTGCATTCAACATTCGCCGGACACAAGCCGGACAGGCTGCCCCGACCTGATGGATGGTATCTTTGGGATGCTTCACAGCCCATTGTGTTCGCGCTGGCACGATAACAAATCCACAGGCTTACCCGGCATTCGCCGGGCAGGCTGCCCCGACCTGATGGATGGTATCTTTGGGACGCTTCGCAGCCCATTGTGTTCGCGCTGGCACGATAACAAATCTGCCGGCCAAACAATCGGCCGGCAGTTTATAAATTGGAGCGGGAAATGGGGTTCGAACCCACGACATCTACCTTGGCAAGGTAGCGCTCTACCACTGAGCTACTCCCGCATAAAAATCCATAGGCTGCGCCTGCATCCCTTGAATCAAGATTTTTTCCGAGTGGGACTTACGCCTATACGATTGAGTGTTTTTGTTCTGAACTGCCGGCTTTTAATAATCCTCACGCATTTCATGGACGACTTGATGCCCAGCCTTTTCGCGTTATTCAAAATAAAAATTTCAGAGCGATATTTTAATGATTCAGGCTTGATCTGTCAAGATTTATTCCATTTTTAATCCAAGATCATTTCCCACGCCATCAATAATCTCTTCATCCACAATTTCTTTTTTAATTAAAAAACTTTCCAGCAGACCATTGTCACAAACCGTATTAATCAACCGCGGAATCCCCTTGGAATAGAGGAATATTTTCTTATACGCTCCTGCTGTAAAAAGTTCTTTTGGACTTCCCCCGATGACGATGCGATGCTTGATATATTCAGTAACATCCGCCTCCAACAGACTTTGCAGTGTAAATTTCAATGCAATCCGCTGCTGCAAAGGCGGGTCCAATGCAATGTTTTGTTCCAACTCCGGCAACCCAATCAGATTGATGGAAAGCAGCTTGTGTCCGGGTGCTTCGAGGTTAAGCAACCCGCGAAACTCCTCGAAAATTTCACGGGTGAGCAGCATATTCGCCTCATCAATAATCACCACAGCTTTTCTACCCTCATCATAAATCTCCATCAATCTTTCATAAAGCTGTGGTAATATAACCGCCTTTTTATCGCCTGGCTCTTTGACCCCGAGTTGAGCTGCAATTTTTTTCAGCAACCATTCCGCCGTTATCTCCGAGTGTACAATCACCAACAAGGCCGCCTCGTATTGCTCATCGTTTTCAAGACTTTCCAGTAATTTTCTGGCCAAAAGTGTTTTACCGCATCCAATCTCGCCTACCATGACAGCCAACCCTTTCATGGTGTTGATGGCATGCATAAGCCTGATCAGTGCTTCGGAATGCTGCCGACTCTCATAAAAAAAACGTGATTCGGGTGCATTGGAAAAAGGCTGTTCTTTCAAATTAAAAAAGGCTTCATAACTCAAAAAAGGTTCCTCCTGCAGTTATACATAAGATACGCGGCCCCGCCTGCCTTTGGACGGCGGTTCCTGACGGTCATCGTCTTTTGTGGATTTTGGTTTTTCTGTTCCCATTTCAGGTGTCTTACTTTTTTTTACATCCTCACCCTTTTTTTCCACCTTTTTTTCCGGTTCTTCTTTTTTGGGGTCCGGTTTGCTTTCCCCGGCAGGCGGCACACTTGGTTTCTCTGGTTTTGTTCTGGCTTGGGTCTGTTTGCTGAGTTTTTCCTGTTCCGCCATCTTTCCTTCAAGCGATTGTTTTTTAACCTGTGCTTCCATATTGCCCGGTTCTATCTCAAGTATTTTTTGATAAATTTTGAGTGCTTCGTTGAGCAATCCCTGTTTCGTGTAAATTTCCGCCACTGTAACCGTCATGAATTCATCCTGGCTATCCCCGGCGACTTCATCCCCTTGTGTATTGCTTATGGATTGCAATAATTCCGGCTCTTTTGACAGCACTGTGGTTTGCTGTGGTTCCTGAGCCGTACTGCGCTGCGCCCTCACCTGCGCCTCACGCAACGCCCGTTCCCGAGCCTCTCTTTGAACCCGTTGTTCTTCTTTTTCTTCATCGTTATTCACAACCGGTTCAGACACTTTTTTTCTGGCAATGGCTGTTTCCGGATTAATCCCGGCAAACATGGCATAAACTCTGGTTAAGGCATTTTTTACGTTTATATTTTTTGGATCAGATTTTAAAATTTTCTGATAAATTTCAATCGCCTCATCCAGCGAACCTTGTTGAACATAGGTGTCGGCTATATTAAGCATCACTTGCGTCTCTGTCTTCTCGGGTGAAGGCTTGGGCTTGGGTGCGGGCGCTTGCGATGCCGCCGGTGGCGGTGGTTCCACGGGTTTGGCTGCAGACGATGCCGGCTGCGGCATTTTACCGCCGGTCAATTCCGCCGCTTTGGCGCGCATATTTTCCGCATCCGCGATTTTACCTTGGGCTTCCAAAAGATCGGCCAATGCATTACAAGCTCCGGCGGCTTGTTCCTCAAGACCGGCATTGTAGGACGCATCCGCCAGTTTTAAATACAGCTCTTGGTTGTTGCTGTCCTGTTTAACCGCCTGGCTTGCACAAATGGCGGTTCTCTCCCATTCTTCCTTGGTGGCAAACATATCCATCGCTTTAATAAAATTATCCCGGGCACCGGCAATATCATTCTTCTCAATGGCAATGTTGGCGATACGTTCATGGGCCGTGGCATTTTTGGCATCTTTTTTAATCAATCGTTCATACAATTTACCGGCATCATCCCATTGTTTCATTTGTGTAAAAATACGTGCCAATTGGGTCAACCCGCCCATATGACTGACCTTAAATTTTAAGAGTGTCTCAAATTCCTGACGCGCATCCTCGGTTTTTTGATTATGCAAATGAACCAGTCCCAAATAATAATGTGCTTCAATACTTTTGTGCTGAATTGCTTTTTGAGCAAATTGTTTTCCTCTATCAAAATTGCCCTGGCGGATGAACTCCTCAGCGGCATATAAAAATTCCTTCTTGGCATCCGAATCAGAACCTTCCTTTACATAAATTTCTCCCATAGCAATCCGCGCAGGCAGGCATGCTGAATCCAACTGGATAATTTTCCTAAAAACCGCCCCGGCTTTTTTGTACATTCGGTTGTTATAAAGGGCATTCCCGATAATCAGATAGTACTCGGCAGCTTCTTGATTTCTCCCGTTTTTTGCCAGCAAATCACCTAATTTTTGATAATTTTCAAAATTTTTAGGATCACGGGTAATGGCATTTTTTAGTTGTTCAACAGCTTGATTAAGTTCCGGTGAATCTTGCTTGGCTTTTTCCGCTTGGGAAACCGGTGGCGTAATATCATCCACACTGTCCGGGTCCAGTTTGGTCATTTTATTTTTAATCATCTCAATTTTTTCCCCTGAATCGGGTTGAGAGAAAAGCAACAGAATGGCATCTTTATAATAGCGCAGAGCATCCGAAAGTTGACCCAACCACTCACTCACATCACCCAAAATAATAATGGTATTGATGTCCGCCGGGTCCATCGAAAGCATTTGCTTGTACTTTTTCAGTGCAGCCTCATAGTGCCCTTCTCGGAAATCTTGAAAGGCCTGCTTGGCCAATTTTTTTTTATCCATAAAAAATAATGCCCCCATAAAAAACAGGTAAAAAAGGTATTTACTATGCCACCGCGAATTCCCCGGTTTTTGAAACCGGGGACAGTCTATTTGAGAAACAAACTGCGGGATAGTAACAATGGTTTTCAATTCAGATCATATCTAAATCCCCATTCTTTCGAATAAGAAATTAAACATTTTATACTATCATTCAATTTCAGCCAATGTCAAGGCAAAAACGGTTTTCTGGATTGTTGACAAATAACCTGCCCTTGTTGTTCGAAAATTTTTCCATTATTTTTTTATTCAAGGTTATTCAGTAAATTCATTAAAAAAATTGACAAAAAAGAATATTTTGCTTAATATCTTCTACATTCGTGCCGGAGTGGTGAAATTGGTAGACGCAGTGGACTCAAAATCCACCGCTCTTCGGGGCATGTCGGTTCAAGTCCGACCTCCGGCACCATCCTGCACCCTTGGTGCGGGATGAAGTACCGCGCAACAAAGCGGGGCGTCTATTGCTCTATTTTTCATCCTTTCCAATAAAAAAAGGGGACGGTTGTTACCGTCCCCTTTTTTTATTAATAATTTTTTCTACGATGCCCGCTTATCCACTACAAAATCACTTTTCTTCAATTTTTGAGCATATTGCTTCAATTCATTTGCAATATCATCAATTTGCGCATAATGTGCCAAATTTCTCCGCTCATTGGTAACAACCGCAACAGATAAATTCATAATCGAATATTTTAAAACCTCACCCTTCCGGTTAATATTAATGATGTATCCCTGCTTACGGTCTTCTTTGTCATACTGCTGTGCAATGAGTCGATCAAAATTCTCAATTAATTTAGAACAAACCAACGGGTACTTTTCAGGTGTCGTAACAATAACAAAATTATCCCCGCCCAAATGACCAACGATATCATTGGGGTTACCATGATCGCGGGTTACATCGAAAATAATCAATGCCGTAAATTTAAGTAATTTATCCCCCCGCTGGTAGCCATAGCGTAAATTATACGCCCGAAAATTATCAAGATCTATATAGCAAATCGCTGTTTTCTGTCCCTCGGACAACCGACGATCAATTTCTTGCTGAATAAAAAAGTGATCAGGAAGATTGGTAAGCGGATGAACACGATTGGTGCCTTTGGAATCGGCATAACCATCCTCAATTTCAGAACCAACATTGAACTGATTGATATCTTTGACTTTACGCTTAAGCATCTCGTCTTGTAAAAATGCCGACGAGGTAAGCAGATCATTGATTCTAAGATTATTATGCTCAAGTGTCTCTTTGAGCGCAATAATCTTTTTCACCATTTGCTTGTTGTATTTTCTGTGTCCTGATGGAACACGAACAGGTGTAATGAGACCCAAACTCTCCCAATATCGAAGGGTTCGTTCAGAAAGACCACTAAGTTTTGCAGTAGCACCAATTCCAATTAATTTTTCTTTCATGATGAACACCTTTTCATAATTTCGTTTAATATAACAAATTAAATACCATTCTATTTTTCATATAACAATTATAATCAATTACTAACTTTTTTGTCAAGTTTCGATTAATTGTTTTTGTAGATTATTTTGAGTTATTTGATATTCTCATTAAAAAACAATGCTAAAATTATCACTAGTATAGCTTGATACGTACAAATTTTCTTTTCCCAACCTGAATCACAAGTCCATCCTCAACCACAATATCCCTATCTTGGTCGCTGATTTTTTGTTGATTAATCTGTACGGCACCTTGCTTCAACATGCGCTGCGCTTCGGACTTGCTGGAAACCAATCCGCTTTCATGTAAAAGTTTAACAACCCAAAGCTTTCCATTTTGTAATTTTTGTGTAGATATTTTTTTCTCTTGAATATCCTCTGGAAGCCCACTATTTTTAAAAACACGATCAAACGCTTCTGCGGCCAGATCAGCTGCCTGAGGACTATGATAAAACGTAATAATATGCTTGGCCAAATCCGCCTTTGCATTCCTCGGATGAAGACTTCCGGATTCTAAATCGTTTTCAATCACTGCCAATTTTTCATCACTTAAATCAGTCAGAAGTCTGTAATACTTCATCATCAGCGCATCAGGTATACTCATCATTTTCCCGAACATTTCCTTGGGGTCCTCGGCAATCCCAATATAATTGCCAAGACTTTTCGACATTTTCTGGACACCATCAAGTCCTTCCAACAGCGGCATGGCTATAATGGTTTCCGGCGTCTGATTGTAATCCTGCTGCAAGGAACGCGCAACCAAGCAATTAAATATCTGGTCTGTACCGCACAATTCCACATCGGATTTTAAAACAACCGAATCATAACCTTGAATCAATGGATATAAAAATTCATGTAATCCAATCGGTTTCCCTTCCCGAAAGCGTTTAGAAAAATCATCCCGTTCAATAATTCTGGCAACAGTATACCGGGCCGTAAGCCGTATCACGTCGGAAAAATTCATGGCATTACACCATGTACTATTAAAAACAATCTCGGTCTTTTCCTTGAGCAGGATTTTAAACACCTGCTCCTGATACGTTTGCGCATTCTCCTTGATTTGTTCCGAAGTAAGTGGCGGACGGGTCACCGATCTCCCGGTTGGGTCACCGATCATACCGGTAAAATCTCCGATCAAAAATTGGACAGTATGTCCCATTTCCTGTAATTGGCGTAATTTCCGCAATACCACTGTATGTCCCAAATGCAGGTCCGGGGCGGAAGGGTCGGCACCATACTTTATTCTTAGTGGTTTCCCGGTCTTGAGTTTGACAACCAATTCTTCCTCGCCAATAAATTCCGAAACACCTCTGCGCATCAACTGTAAGGTCTGTTTGATATCCAAAAGAGTACACACTCCTATCCTTAAAATGAAAAATACTCTAGCATTTCCAGGGGTTCTTTTTCAATGGAAAAGTCACGAATTTGGATGGGATTTATGTTACAATTGCCCTTCAATTTTTATGCTCATAAAATAACATCCTACGGAGGCGGCTCCTTCGCATGCAAGATGATTTTAGTAAACCCGATCCAGCAAGCACCCACCCGCCTGATCAGCGTCGTGCGGAAACCAGCAACGCAAAATACCGGTTTCCGGCCAAACCCGCCCTATCCTTCTGGACCTGGAAACGTATACTTATTCTTTGTTTTTTCGTAATTTTTTCCGCAGGTACAGGCATCGGTTTGGGGATTCTTTTTACCTATTTGGGAGAAATCCCCCTGGTCTCGGATTTAAAGGCCTACAAACCTTCGCTTTCCACAAAAATATTTGACGCCAAGGGAAGAAAAATCACTGAGCTTTTTTCAGAAAAAAGGACCTTGGTTGGCTTGGATGACATTCCTCTGCACCTGCAAAATGCCATTCTCGCCATTGAAGACAAAAATTTTTACCATCATTTTGGCGTCGATTTTTCGGATGTCGTACGCTCTTCCATTGTCAACCTCATGAGTGGAACCTATCGCCAGGGTTTTTCCACCATCACCATGCAGCTTCCCCGGAATATGTTCCTAACCAAAAAGAAAACGCTTGAACGAAAAATCAAAGAAATTATCCTGGCATTCCAAATCGAACAAACGTATACCAAGCGTGAAATTCTTGAAATGTACCTGAACCAAATTTATCTGGGCAGCGGTGCCTATGGTGTCGAGGCTGCCGCTCTAAAATATTTCGGCAAACATATTGCAGACCTCACGCTCCCGGAATGCGCACTCATTGCGGGACTGCCGAGAGCCCCCAACCGTTACAACCCTTACCGCAACCCGGACAAAGCGCTACAGCGCCGAAATTTAGTTCTCTCCCAGATGCATCGTCTGGACTATATCACCATGGATGAAATGATTGAAGCCAAACTTTCGCTCATTGAGCTTTCCTCAGTCCAGGATATTATTGCACCTTATTTCATTGAGCATGTCCGCCGTCAGTTGGAAGACCGCTATGGCAGTAATGCTATTTACAAATCAGGCCTCAAAGTTTATACCACCCTGGATATTGACCTACAAAAGATGGCCCAGACCGCAATGGCTGACGGCATCCTCGAAGCCGAAGCTTTTATCAAACCGCGTATGCAGGTGGTTGCCGGACAGGAACCGGAAACAATTCAATGTGCCCTGGTCTTAATTGAACCTTCCAGTGGTGAAATTAAGGCGTTCATCGGCGGCCGCGATTTCAAAAAAAGTAAATTCAATCGCGCCATTCAAGCGCAACGCCAGCCTGGATCGGCATTTAAACCGTTTATCTATGCCACCGCTTTTGAACACGGATTTACCCAAGCTGATATCATCTTAGACACACCGGTTGTTTTCAAGGATGATAATGGCAATGTCTGGAAACCGGAAAATTTTTCGAATAAATTCCGGGGACCTACCACACTGCGAACCGCCTTGACCAAATCGCGTAATGTCATCGCCGTCAAACTGTTGGATAAAGTCGGTATCCGCAATGTGATCGCCCTGGCAACGACCCTTGGCATCAAAAGCCCTTTGAAACCCTATCTTACACTGGCACTGGGCGCCTCGGAGATCAACCTGCTTGAATTGGTCTCTGCTTACGGTTGTTTTCCCAATCGTGGAATCCACGTTGATCCATTTAGCATTCGTAAAGTTGAAAATGACAACGGTGAAATTCTTGAAGAAACCACTCCCTATCAACAGGAGGTTTTAAATCCGGTTACAGCCGCCTTAATGACAAACCTCTTGGAAAATGTTGTCAATCGCGGTACCGGCTACACGGTGCGGCGTCTGGGCTTCAAATATCCTGCCGGAGGTAAAACCGGAACCACCAATGATTACACGGATGCCTGGTTTCTCGGCTTTACCAGTGAGTATGTTGGTGGTGTCTGGATTGGCCTTGATTCCCACAATAGCATGGGCCGGGGAACCACGGGCGGCAAAGTCGCCAGTCCGATCTGGACCCGTCTTTTTTTAAGTATTTATGAAAACCGAGCTCCAAAAAATTTCGTATATCCTGAGAGTGTTGAATTAACCCGATTTTGCAACCAATCCGGTCTACTTCCCAATCCCGGATGTAAACAACACCTATCCCAAGGCGCCTTTGCCATTGGAACCGCGCCGACTGAGCATTGTGATATTCATATCAACGGTGGCGCGCAGGAACTGCTTTTACCGCCTGACCTGGCTGATGTTCCGGCTGCGCCGACCGGCAATGCACAACCCGATGCGGGATCCGGCGCCCCATCCCATCCCGGTATTCAACCCACCCCGCAAATCATTGATCCGGACCGTCCCTTGATGTTTTAATCCGCTTCACACCTGTAAGCAATTCAAAGGCATACACTTTCCTTTGATGCATTGTACTGTCATCACCCTTAAAAATTTTATTATTTGGTTCCCTTTTCCAGCGATCGTATTCGGTTCCATTTTGTTACAAATATCAGGAGTTACGTTAGCAAAAAAAAGCCCTGCACCATATCGGTGCAGGGCTTTTCCAATAAACCGCACTTTATTTGCCTTTTTTCGCAACCTTTTTCTTAACAACTTTTTTCACTTTCTTCACAGCCTTAGTTGCTTTCTTCACCGCTTTAGCTACTTTTTTCCCGGCAGTTTTTGCTTTTTTAGCAGACTTTTTCTTACTGCCTTTTGCTGCCGCCTTATCTCCCAATGTAGCATGTGCTGCTGCTAAACGCGCAATGGGCACACGATAGGGTGAACAGGATACATAGTCCAATCCAACTTTATGACAAAACTTGACTGAAGTCGGATCGCCGCCATGCTCACCACAGATGCCTAATTTGATTCCCGGCCGGACCATACGACCCTTATCCACCGCCATTTCAACCAATTGACCAACACCATTAACATCAATTGTTTGAAATGGATCTTTTTCCATAATTTTATTATCAACATATTGTGTAATAATCGAGCCAGTATCATCGCGAGAAAACCCAAATGTTGTCTGCGTCAAATCATTGGTGCCAAATGAGAAGAATTCCGCTTCTTTGGCAATTTCATCCGCTGTCACTGCCGCACGCGGTAATTCGATCATCGTACCAATCATATATTTAAACTTAATACCTTTTTCTTTTTTGACTTCAGCAATAATACGTTCCGCAACTGCTTTTTGATTATTGTATTCCAATACATTCCCAACCAATGGAATCATAATTTCAGGAACAACTTTGTTTCCTTCTTCATTACACTTCGATGCCGCTTCGGCAATCGCGCGAACCTGCATTTCAGTAATTTCCGGATAGGCTATGCCAAGACGGCAACCGCGATGACCCAACATTGGATTAAGTTCATGCAATTGATTAACGCGTTCCAGCAGTTTTTTCTTTGCAGCCATATCTTCCGCATTTGCATTTGTTGCTTCCAGCCTTGCGATTTCAACCATCAATTCTTCGCGTTTTGGTAAAAATTCATGCAGCGGAGGATCCAACAGACGAATGGTTACAGGATAACCTTTCATGCTGTCAAAAAGACCTTTAAAATCACTGCGTTGCATCGGCAATAATTTCTCGAGTGCTGTGCGGCGGCCTTCTTCATCAGGCGCAAGAATCATCGCTTGCATGTGTGCCAAACGATCTTCCGCAAAAAACATATGTTCTGTTCTGCAAAGACCAATGCCTTCCGCACCAAAGGTACGCGCTTTATCGGCATCACGCGGGATATCCGCATTGGCACGGACCTTCAATTTACGCGTTTGATCCACCCATGTCATAAATTCATCGTACTCAGCAGAAAAATCCGGATCTTTTGTGGGCACTTTACCTTCAATAACGCGGCCTGTACCACCATCCAGCGTGATCCAATCACCTTCCTTAAATACTTTTCCACCAACTTCAAATGACTTATTGCCTTCACCGATTCTAACATCTTCACAACCGGCCACACAGCATTTACCCATACCGCGCGCAACAACCGCAGCATGAGACGTCATGCCGCCACGCGCTGTAAGAATACCTTTTGCAACTTCCATTCCATGAATATCATCCGGGCAGGTTTCTTCACGCACTAAGATAACATCTTCATCCATTTCTTCCGCCCACTTCACTGCATCTTCTGCAGTGAAAACAACGCGGCCGGCACCCGCACCCGGAGACGCCGGAAGGCCTTTGGCTACCACAAGAAAATCAGCTTTAGGATCAATAATCGGATGCAATAACTGATCCAATTGCGAGGGTTCAACACGTTTGATTGCTTCATCTTTTGTAATAAGCTTTTCTTTCATCATTTCAACCGCAATACGAATTGCTGCTGCTGCAGTACGTTTCCCGGAACGTGTTTGCAACATAAATAATTTACCTTTTTCAATGGTAAATTCAAAATCCTGAATATCTTTATAGTGTTTTTCCAATTTCATGGTAATGGCATGCAACTGTTTAAATACTTTGGGCATTTCCTCTTCCAGCTTTGCAATCGGCAGCGGCGTCCGTACGCCGGCAACAACATCTTCGCCCTGGGCATTGGTCAAATATTCTCCATAAAAAACATTCTCCCCGGTAGAGGGATTCCGGGTAAATCCAACACCGGTTCCCGAATCATTCCCCATATTACCGAATACCATGGCCTGAATGTTGACCGCGGTTCCCAAATCATCGGGAATGCCGTTCATTTTGCGATAATAAATAGCCCGATCATTGTTCCATGATCTAAACACCGCATCCCGCGACATCGTCATCTGCTTCATGGGATCTTGAGGAAAATCCTGCCCGGCTTTTTCACGGGTTATTTTCTTATAGATCATAATCAAATCTTTTAAATCATCGGAAGTAAGTTCCGTATCCAGCTTGGTGCCCACCTCCCGTTTCTTGGCAGACAGTGCTTTTTCATAATCTTCTTTTTCAATATCCAAAACAACATTTCCAAACATCTGGATAAACCGGCGATAACTGTCATAAGCAAACCGGTCATTGCCTGTTGCCGAAACCAATCCCTGAACCGTCACATCATTGAGTCCCAAATTTAAAATAGTATCCATCATACCGGGCATGGAAAACTTAGACCCGGAACGCACCGACACCAGAAGCGGATTTTTCGGATCCCCGAATTTTTTATTCATGGCTTTTTCCAATTTAACCAGATACACCTTGATCTGATCATCCAAACCAGCAGGAACCTTACGGTTGTTGTCATAGTACAGATTGCAGGTCTCGGTCGTGATGGTAAATCCGGCTGGTACGGGTACACCTGTATCAGTCATTTCCGCCAATCCGGCACCCTTGCCTCCGAGTAAATCACGCATTGTGCCATTGCCCTCGGCTTTTCCATTTCCGAAGAAATAGACGAACTTTTTCTTTGCGGCTTTTTTCGACTTTGTTGACATCCTGTCTGATACCCCTTTTCTTATAAAATTATAGTGCTTATATTAAAAAAAAACAGCGCAAATTCGCGCGATTTTAACATACTTGTTCAAACATCCGCAAGTATTTTTCCCTAATTACTCTGATTATTATTCAGTGACAACCAGCTTGGAAAAATCAGCCAGTCTCCAGATGGTGCGTGCCAGATTCGTCAATAAATTCAGGCGATTTCTTCTGACCTCCGAATTTTTATCCATCACCATTACTTTGTCAAAAAAGCTGTCTACCTGGGGCTTCATTTCTGAAAGTTTTCGAAAAGCCGCGACAAAATCGCCGGATCGGGAATACACTGCAATTTCCTGACCCATGTTTTTGTAAACGGTATACAGCACCTTTTCATCCTCATCCGTCAATAATACCGCTTGAACTTCAAGCTCCGGCTCATCCGGCGCTATACGACGCTCCGTATCCTTGGGTAAAATATTAACCACCCGGGAAAAAGTAATTATATTTTCAGTAAATCCTGCTTCTTTGCGAAGCAAATGAATCGCTTCTGCCCGTTTCACCAGTTCAGTCAGATCATCCCACCAGACCCCCAAAACAGCTTGAATTAAATCCGGGAGTATGCCTCGATTCCCAAGCACGGTCTCCATACGACCTTGAACAAACCGGCTGATTTCCTGCGCAAGCTCTTCTGCCCGCTCTGCCAATGATGGATATTGTTTAATACTATAGTACAACGCTTCCAAAATGGAATACCGGTAGCCGGCATCGAGTGAAATTGCAATGATTCCCTGCGCCGCGCGACGCAAGGCATAGGGGTCCTTGGCGCCGGTGGGAGAAAACCCCGCCCCCCAGCATCCCACAACATGATCAAACCGGTCAGCCAACGCTAAAATTTTCCCTGCCGACGTTTGCGGCAATCTGTCTCCCGCCCAACGCGGCAAATACTGTTCTCCCAAGGAAGCTGCCACATCCTGTGGAATCCCTTGTTCCAGGGCATAAAACATTCCCATAACACCCTGGAGAGAATTAAATTCTTTTTCCTGAACCATATTGGTAATTAAATCAGCCTTGGACAACTGGGCCGCCTGCCCGGCGGATTCTTTTACCCCGGGCTCCAGTTTTTCAGCCAGAAAACCGCACACCGTTTTCAGGCGTTCTGTTTTATCCAAAAGCGTCCCGAGCCCCTTCACCCAGCGAACCCGCTCCAATTTAGGCACCAATGCCTCAAGCTTTATTTTCATGTCTTCTTGATAAAAAAACTCAGCATCCTTCAAACGGGCCAGCAGCACCTTTTCACACCCGGGACGAATGGTATCCACTTTTGCAATCGGATTATCATGCACCGCAAGAAAGCTCGGCAGCAACTTCCCCTGGTTATTTTCTACCGCAAAATAACGCTGATGCTCGCGCATCGCGGTTGTAATAATCTCCCGCGGCATTTGCATAAACCGTTCTGAAATAGTACCGGCCAAGACACCTGAATGTTCGCACATCATGGTGACCATTTCCAGCAATTCATTGTCTTCCACCAAGCGGCCACCGCAATCTTTCGCAGCTTTGTCCAACGCGGTCTTTAACTGTTTTTTTCGCTCCGCCACCGACAGGGTCACAATACCTTGCGCAAGTGTTTTAAAATAAGTTTTAACATCCTCCACTTGTGCCCACTGAACAGAATGCAATGGATGCAGCATCGTCCTATTCCCGGATGCCACATCTGCAAACGAAACCGGAATAACCGTCCGGCCTTGCAATGCAAGAATCCAACGAATCGGGCGTGCAAACCGCGCCCCGCTCGCTTCCCAGCGCATCGACTTTGGAAAAGGAATTTCTTTAATTACCTTAAAAAACAACGAGGCCAATATTTCAGTTCCCGGTTGTCCCGGCTCCTTCACGCAGGCAAAAAGCCGGTCATCCTTCCAGGCAATATCATCCGGCCCAAGACCAACCTTTCGGAGAAACCCTTGACCTGCCGGACTCAAACTGCCGTCCTCTTTGAAAGCAACTGCTTTTTTCGGCCCTAAAACTTCTTTCTGAATCGTTTCCTGCGCAGTATCCAGATCCCGGATCATGAGAACCAGCCGGCGGGAGGTTGCTTCACAAACAACCTCCGAATAGTCCAACCGGGCCGTGGTAAGTTTATCTTTGATATTTTTAACCATATGCAGCAGGGCCGGTTGAATATAATCCACCGGCAATTCTTCACAGCCGATTTCAAGCAATGCGTCTTTTTTTTCCATAGTCCTATTGATACCCTTTCATCATCAACCCCAGGATTACTGTTTCATCAGAGGAAATTTCAATTCCTCACGATGATTGACATAACCTTGCGCCACTAACTTCGCCAGCGTACGCAAGCGGCCAATATATCCCACCCGCTCCGTAACAGAAATAGATCCGCGGGCATCCAGCAGATTAAATAAATGTGAAGATTTCACCAGTTGATCGTAAGCGGGCGTGACCAATTGCAGATGAATTAACCGCGCGGTTTCTTTCTCGCAGGTATTGAAGGCTTCAAATAAAGCATCCGGATTTGACGCTTCAAAATTATACCGTGACCACTGGACTTCATTGTCCAAAAACAGTTCTCCGTAGCGAATGCCATGTCCCCATTCAATATCAAACATGGAATTAACATTTTGCAAAAACATTGCAATACGTTCCAAACCATAGGTTATCTCAACCGTAACCGGATTGAGTTCAATGGATCCCATTTGCTGAAAATAAGTGAATTGGGTGATTTCCATACCATCAAGCCATACCTGCCAACCCAATCCCCCTGCTCCCAACGTAGGAGACTCCCAATCATCCTCTGTAAAACGGACATCATGATCTTCAATTTTCAACCCCAGGTTCATAAGACTTTGCCGGTATAAATCCTGAATATTTTTTGGCGAGGGTTTGATAACAACCTGAAATTGATAATAGTGCTGCCCCCGATTGGGATTTTCTCCATAGCGACCGTCTTTGGGTCTCCGGCAAGGTTCGACATTGGCAGATGCCCACGGTTCAGGCCCCAAAACCCTTAAAAACGTTGCCGGATTAAACGTCGCAGCACCTTTTTCAAGATCATAAGGCTGTACCACCAAACAACCCTGCTCTGCCCAAAATTGCTGTAAATGGTGAATAATTTCCTGAAACGTCATGCCTACTCCTCATAAAAAGCACTACCGGCTCATTTCGCCACTGCCTGACCAAAATAAAGATGATACTTATTTTTTAGTTTTTTGTATAGTCTTTTCCTGTTTTTCATCACTGCTGGGTGAATTGTAACCACAAGTGCAACAGTTTATAAGTTAGAAGTTAACCTAATAACCGGTACTGAATGATATTCAGAATTCAAGGATGTTTTAGGTCGTCATTCCGGCAATCCTTTAGCCGGAATCCAGGACTTATGCTAATAAACAAAGTGTTTTCTGGACCCCGGATCACCCGGCATACGCCGGGCAAGAGTCCGGGGTGACGATCTTTTGTGCTATTAATGCTATGATAAAGTCTTTAGAGAGAAAAAAAACATTCTTTTTTCTAAACATTACTAATGTTGCAATATGAGTTACAATCTGCCTATTAGATATTTATTCTGGAAACAGCTTGACGAAATTTATCACTGTTCAGTCCCCGGCCCACTTGATATCGCAAAGCCGCATTTAAAAATAACGTAATTTCTTTTTCCATTTTTCTTTCCAGCTTGATAGTCTTAACAGTATCTGATTTCGAACAACGCAACTTTTCCAATAAGGCCCGTGCGCCGCGTGAAAGAAATAATAAACTTGTACTCCCGCAGGCAGCACAAACAATCCCGCCTTTTTCCGGAACATATGCCACACGGTCCTTGACCTGATCACATGTCATACATTTTCCCAACAAAGGTCCATACCCCATATAGTCAAGCAACGTCATCTCAAACCAAATACCGGTCACAATCGGCGCATATCCGGATTCCAAAAGTTGCATTGCCTCGCTCAGTAGCAAAAAAATTTCCGGAAGCGGCTGATGATCGGGTGTTAATCTGTCAACCAACTCATAAAAACGTGCCGCCTGACCAAGTAAGGATAAATTGGATTTAATGGCGGGATAGGACGTCACCAGCTGCCCTTGGGTGATCAAAAATAAATCCTGATGTGTTTTACCGTAACACTGCAATTCAGCCTGATTTAAAAGGCCGACACTCCCTGCCAAACGGCTGCGTAACTTTCGAACACCTTTGGCAATTCCCTTTATTTTTCCTTTCTCCTTGGAAAAAAGCACAAGAATACGGTCAGCTTCTGAAAAATTATAATTTCTTATTATAAAAGAGGTTGCTCGAAAGGAAGGCACGCCATGACCCTAATAATAACCGCCCACCAGACCGCCTGATGGACCCGTACTCGTCAATCCTTGCATGATTCCAGCCACACCCCAACAAAAAAATAAACCAAGGAGTCCGACACCGGCGTAAATCATGCAAACCCGGCCAAAATGCCCGGCCTCTTGCTCAGACTGAGAAAAAAAGATAATCCCTAAAAGAAATCCGCAGGGAGGAAAAAGGGACAGAAGGTAAGCAAAAACCCGAAGACCGCCCTGAGGAACCTGAAAAGCCGCTCCCTTGCTTAGTTGCTTTTCCGGATTGCGTTGTTCTGAACCGCTTCCTTTTCTGCTTGCGGTAAATCCGGATATTCCATTTTTTTTCATAGATTTTTTTTTCGCGATTCAGGCATATGTGATCACTCCGAATATAAAAGAACCACGCCTCTGGTCATACAGAAGCGTGGTTCTTAGTGATTCCTATAAAACGCTTAACCAGCCGGAACGTATCCTGTAATTCCAATCCCGATAATGGCTAATAGTACAACAATAACAAAAACAATGGCAATCGCAATAGCAACAGCAATAATTGCTTTGGCGGTGGTTAATTTGTGAATTTCCTTCATTCCTAAAACAGTAATAATTAAACCATAGATGGAACCCAAAACAGAGATAATCGGAATCCAACCAATAATATTCACGATATTGGCATACGCAGCAAGACGGAATGTTCCTTCATACGTTCCGGTTCCACCAACAATTTTTGCACAAATCAAGAGAAGCAATGCTGCCAGATAAAGACTGATTGCAACGGCAATGGGTGCAAACACAATTGCTAAAAATCCAACACCCAATGTAATAATGGTAAGACCGACACCCATAATAATCGCGGTAATGATCGCAAAAATGAGAGGATCTTTATATCCTCCGGTTACCGGCATTTCTTTAAAGAAATCCGCCGGTTTGAGGAGTACTTTTTTACCTGTATCGTAATAATTTTTTAGAAAGCCTGCCATTGTTTACCCCCTATTTTCTATTAAGATTGAAATTGTATTTAACTATTAATCAAGCTATCACTGATAGTGGTCAAAGTCAATAGCAAACTCCTTTTATTCTTAAAAAAGTTCACAAAAAAATTCGTCTTCATCCCGTCGATATGACCCCAACTTAAATAGAGGCAATTTAGCAACACTAAAATAGAATTAACCAAAAAGCAGTCGTCCCAATTCCACTGGTCCAAGCTGTATAAGCGTATGCAAAAATTCGAAAATTCGCCCAAACAGCAAAAAAGATGGCGGCTGACACAAACAAACGCTAAAAACAATCACATTTGATACATCAAGCAAAAAATGTTGGTTAGGCTTCGGAGCTTTGTTCAGAAGAACCCGGCATAATTTGAATCTGAATTTTCTCGACACGGGTATTGCTCGCGGCCATAATCGTAAACTGAATGTTTTTATGAAAAATTTGCTCTCCCTTTTTAGGCAGGTGCCCGAGCAGGTGCACCACATACCCACCGATGGTATTAATATCTTTCATATCCGGTAATCCAATATCAAGACCCTCATTGATTTCCTTACTATCGGTCTGAGCATCCACCAACCAAATATTCTCTTCGATTTTTTCAATATTTTTTTCTTCCACATCATATTCATCGCGGATCTCGCCGACAATTTCCTCAATAAGGTCTTCCAACGTCACCAACCCCGATGTCCCGCCGTATTCATCCACCACAACCGCCAAATGTAATTTTCCCCGCTGAAATTCATGCAGTAAATCATCCACCTTTTTAGTCTCCGGTACGAAGTACGGTTGACGCAAAATATCCTGAAGAACAATTAACTCCCGATTTTGTAATACGGAAATAATGTCCTTGGTGTAAACCACCCCCACAATATTATCAACATTCTCCTGAAAAACCGGCATACGGGAATAACCCGCTTGAACAATTTGGTTAATAATTTGGTCCATGCTGGCATCCGAATCAATACACTCCATCTCAGTTCTCGGAATCATCACCTCGCGAACCTGGGTTTCCCCCAGACTGATCACGCCATGGATCATCTGATGTTCCTGGTCTTCCAAAATACCTTCATCCGCCCCCATTTGAATAAGCGCGTGAATTTCAGCTTCCGTCACCATGGGAATGGAGCTTCCGGGTTTTAGACCAAACGGTTTTAAAAATACGCCGGCTGCCAGCAGCAGCAACCGGCTCAAGGGATAAAGAATCTTTGCCAGCAGCACCAGAGGGCGAATGATGAAAAGTGCGATTTTTTCCGATTTATGGATTGCCAGGACCTTCGGGGTCACTTCTCCGAAAATAATAATCACCAATGTGACGATGGTTGCCACTACGGCACCCATTTGTGCACGATTCAATAAAAACAGTTCGGAAATATGAATTGCTATAAATGCTGCAATCGTTGTGGCGGAAATATTCACGGCATTATTGAGAATTAAAATTGTCGTTAATAGGCGGTTGGGGTCCTTCTTCCATTGTTCCAATGCAATCCCGCGAGCACCGCCCAATTCAATGGCACGTGCCAACCGGCTCCGTCCCAAACCCATTAATGCGGTTTCACTGGCCGAAAAAAAACCCGACAGAAAAAATAAGATAATCAAAATAAAAATATTTATCAACATGAATGGCGCCACTATACCTCACTTCATACGACAAGCCTGAAACAGGGCCGTATGTATTCCTTCCATTTGCAACTTTTGTTTTTGACTTGCATGATCATAACCCAATAAATGTAAAATACCATGAATGACAATAAAATCCAACTCTTCCTCAACCGCCACATGCCGTTTGACTGCCTGGCGCTGAATCGCCGGAACCGAAATTGCCAAATCTCCCAGAATTTCAGGATGGGGCGGCATGGGATCCTGCTTTTTTTTCTGCTCCCGCATACCAAAAGACAAGACATCCGTCGGCCGATTGATTCCCCGGTGAAGCCGGTTTAATTCTTGAATAGTGTGGTCATCGGATAAAAGAATTGAAATTTCAGCCTTGGGCCGGTTCATCTTCCCAAGACATTTTTGCGCCATCTTTTTCAATGCCGTTTGGTTTACCCGGATTTTTTTTTGCTCATTGCGGATTTGAACCGGCATCATAAACCAGCCTGAAGGCTGAAAAAAATGAAATTACGATACCCATGCTTATCAAAGTAAAAAAAACCGGAAATAAATAAATAATTGTTGATATCCTGAATAAGGATGGTGGCATCCGCCTTGGAATTCAACAAAGTATGAATGAAAATTTTACGCAATCCTTCAAGTGGGTTACTCAAAAGAAATCAGTGTCTCCTTCGAATCCGGCAAAACATGAAAAAGGGACCCTCAAGAGGGTCCCTTTTTCCGAATAATGGATTGATTAATACTCAATCGGTAAACGACGACGCGGTGTGGTATGAGGCACATAGCGCGGCGTTTGTCTTGCATTTTCAATCGCCATTTCAACTTCTTCCTGGGTAAACTCCTGCGAGATTGCCAGGTCCTGGTCGATTTCAATGATATCCGGATCCTCGATCTGATCGCGGTTGGCCTTAAAAATCAAGGGCCACTGGAAGTTATCCCCGTAAATATCAGCATTTCCGGAAATATCCCAAAGGGTATCTCCCGGCATAACAGAGTACCGCTGCATCTCCGGTTCCGGTTCTGGTGTAGGTTCAGGTTCCGCAACAACTACAGGTGTTGGTTCGGGTTGAACTTCTTTTGCTCCGCACCCAATCATCCCAACCATGCCGCTTACCAAAACCGCTACCACTGAAAATTTAACCATCTCATCAAACTTCATACTTATTTCACCTCCTTCCAGATTAGGGTGGTTTTTCTTTTTGGGAACCACCGCCGGCATTGCAAAACCCAATTTTAAAAAGTTAACGCCACCAGCCGGCAACAGACTACTGGTTCCCTGGTTGCTTCCGGTATATATTTCACTAACCCGACTGCCTCATGCTGAAGACCTATTTTTCCGGACAGAAGCATATCGTCTCCTTGACCTGAAGAATCGGTACTTATGTCAATTGCTGCAAAACCCAGACCGACGACCGCACCAATGATGCCACCGAGCCCCAATCCAATCGTAAAATCTTCAGGATTGTTGTCACGCATATACGGAACAGTTGCCACCACCAGTCCCAACAAAGCACCTATACCGGTTCCGCCAACCGCATATTCAGCCACTGTAAATCCTGAAGCATTGGTCCGGTTGGTTATTTCATACACCCCAACCCCGGTGCCAAGCACTGCCCCGGTTAAAAAACCGTAAACAGCGCCATTAACCAAAAAATCAGGATTATAATTATTTCCCATACCATAGGCGAATACCCCGACCGAAAGACCTACCACAGCCCCGGCCCCGGCCCCGCCCAATATATTGTTTGCAATAATCGGACCGCTGCTTTGTGCCTTGCTTACCGTACTAAGCAGGAGCACAGAAAAAACGACAACGATCCATCGACTAATCTGCTTTTTCACTAAATTCCTCACAAGAAAAATTAAAAAGTATGGTTCTTTGTATAAAATACTTTTTTTGTAAATTATCATGTAAAGTTCGGGTTTGTCAACCCTTAGTTATTAAATCACTCTATATTTTTTTACAATGTCTCCTCAACAACTTCCAGACTGAGCTCTTTTAATTGATCATGATGCAGGATACCCGGCGCGCCCGTTAGCAAATCTTGCGCTTTTTGCGTCTTGGGAAATGCGATTACATCCCTAATTGTTTTCTCTCCCGTCAGAAGCATGACCAGGCGGTCCAAACCAATTGCCATGCCGCCATGGGGTGGTGCGCCATATTCAAATGCTTCCACTAAAAAGCCGAATTTTTCTTTAGCATCTTCATCCGTCATACCGATCAAGCTGAAAATTTTCGCCTGCAACTCGGATTGATGAATACGGATGCTGCCTGATGCGATTTCCACGCCATTGAGAACCAAATCAAAACTCAAAGAGCGTACTTTTCCCGGATCACTCTCCAAAAGCGAAATATCATCCGGGTGGGGAGCGGTAAAAGGATGGTGCTCTGAGTCCCAGCGCCGGTTAACGTCATCATGCTTAAACAATGGAAAATCAATAATCCATGCCAAATGCCACTGATCCTTGGGAATCTTGTTCGTTTTTTCACCCAAGTGAAGTCGTAACCGCGAAAGAACATCATGGGTAATGCCTGGTTTATCAGCAATGAAAACCAACAAATCCCCAGGCCGTCCTTCCAATGCCGCCTGTATCTCGGCTAAAAGTTCCGGAGAAAAATACTTTGTCAGATTGGATTCCAGTCCCTGGTCCGTCACTTTAAACCAGGCCATCCCTTTGGCACCGAATTTCTGGGAAAAACCAATCAATGAATCAATTTCCATGCGTGAAAAGGAAGCCCCTTGAGGAACACAGATACCCTTTACCAATCCCCCTGATCGAACCACCTCGGCAAAAACCTTAAAATCAGCTTTACCGGCCAGAGACGTAATATCTTTTAATTCCAGACCAAAGCGTTGGTCCGGTTTATCTGAACCAAATCGCAGCATGGCTTCGTGATAAGACAACCGCGGTAAAGGTTGTTTCACTTCCGGAAGTCCAACTACTTGAAAAATCGCGGCCATCATCCCTTCTGCCTTTTCCAGTATGTCATCAATATCCACAAAAGACATTTCCATATCAATCTGGGTAAATTCCGGTTGGCGGTCCGCTCTTAAATCTTCGTCACGAAAACACCGGGCAAGCTGATAATATTTATCACACCCTGCAACCATTAAAATTTGTTTTAACATTTGAGGTGACTGCGGCAGCGCAAAACAATTTCCCGCATAAATTCTCGAAGGAACCACATAATCCCGCGCACCTTCCGGAGTACTTTTTAATAAATAAGGCGTCTCCACCTCAAGAAAACCCTCTCCAGCCAGATAATGATGTACCGTCCTGACCACCTGATGACGAAACTTAAGATTCTGCTGCATCCGGAGACGTCTTAAATCCAGATACCGATATTTCAAACGCAAGTCCTCGGACACCTCCACCTCCTCGGATACTTGAAACGGTGGTGTTTTGGCGCGATTAAGAATCTGTAACGCCTCTACCCGGACCTCAATTTCACCGGTGGGTAGTTTGGGGTTAATGGCTTCCTGGCTGCGGGCAGTGACCTTGCCTTTGACCAGAATAACAAATTCACTGCGCAAGCCGGCGGCTGTCTGATGCGCCTCGGCAGACAATGCCGGATCAAACACCAGCTGGGTTTTCCCCTCCCGGTCACGCAGATCAATAAAAATCAACCCGCCATGATCTCGATTGGTATCCACCCACCCGCAAACTGCGATGTCTTTATTCACATCCGCTTTGCGCAGCTCCCCGCAATGATGGGTTCTTTTAAACCGCATACTAAATTCCATTTGCATCTCCTAACTCAATCATCTTTCTGATCAGGGCGACATCCCGCGAAGCGTTATGACGCATTCATCCCCGGATCACCCGGCACCCGGCACTCGCCCCCGCATACGCGGGGCAAGCTGGGCAAGTGCGCCTGGCAAAAACCCGGGGTATTCTGCGGAGCGGGATAACAACATAAAGGCGGGTCCGCGACCCGCCTTTATGTAATAATTCACGAACAATATAGACAAAACAGACCTAAAAAACAAGCTGAATCTTTTCCTTTTTAAACAAAAACCGTTTTTTCATACACCAACTTTCTGCGATAGGATATTGGATCATCTATTTAGTAATTGCCAGCTTGGACTGATAACAATTGCTGGTACCATCTGTATAAACCACTTTTACCTTTACAATATAAATACCTGCACCCACCTGGTGGCATTCCCATTTTGTAGAAACACCTCGTGAATTTTGTTCTGCGTTTTGTTTGATTTCAGCAATTTTCTCCCCTGCCATATTGTAAATCCTTATAAAAACCGTTCCTGTCGCGGGCATCGGATGGGCAAAATATATTTCTTCCCTGGCAGGATTGGGAAAGACCATCAAATCACCTTCACTGAAATCCGCAGTGCGAGGCGTCCGTATCGCTGTAGGTGTTTCTGTCGCTGTCACTGTTTGTGTCCATGTGATCGTTGCGGTTCCGGTGATGGTCACAACCGGCGTCCGTGTCGCTGTAGGTGTTTCTGTCGCTGTCACTGTTTGTGTCCATGTGATCGTTGCGGTTCCGGTGATGGTCACAACCGGCGTCCGTGTCGCTGTAGGTGTTTCTGTCGCTGTCACTGTTTGTGTCCATGTGATCGTTGCGGTTCCGGTGATGGTCACAACCGGCGTCCGTGTCGCTGTAGGTGTTTCTGTCGCTGTCACTGTTTGTGTCCATGTGATCGTTGCGGTTCCGGTGATGGTCACAACCGGCGTCTGCGTACCGGTGGGTGATATTGTTGCTGTCGGACTCACTGTGGGTGAAATCGTGATGGTCGGTGACGGTGTAAACACATCCTGCGCGGTTGCCGGCGGACTGTTTGAAACCGTTGCGCTGTTTCCCGCCTCATCTACGGAAAGTACGGAAAAATAATAGCTGTTCCCCGGAACCAGGCCGGAAACCGTATAACTTTCACTCTGACCTGCACTTTGCGGTACCATGTTCTGAACCACTTGGGTTGCATTGTTTCTAAAATCCCAAATCGTTGTTATCACTGCGCCGTCATGCCCAATATCATAGATCCAAACCGGATCCGAAACATCATCCGCCGGGGCGGTCCAAACAAGATCAACCTCTCCGGGATTACTCCCGGTTACTGCCGCTAAATCGGTGATCGCGGCCGGTCCGTTTTGATCTGTGCGTTTAAAATAGATTTCATAATTACTGTCACGATTATCCGCCCAGGCAATATAGTGTATGCTCACTGATGTTGAAAAAGGATCATTGCCCGTAATCGACGGCAGAATTGAATCAGCAGCATTCGACGTTAACCTCACCACCGGATCAAACATAATGGCACCGCCGCCCATGCCTTCACGCATATATAATTCATAATTGCCGTCACGATTGTCCTGCCAAACAACCAAGTGTTCCGAGCTGGTGGAACACATGGCCAACCAATCAGGTGCGACTGCAAAACTAGTTAAGGTATTGGGCGCAATTCCCGAAAAAAACATGCCATCATCCCAAATGATTGGCAACCCTGAATCAGTGCGCCCGGTTTCCCAATAGACCTGGTCCGTGCCTTGACGATTATCTAAAAAACCAACTTCAACACCTGTCGCCGTATCGCCGGAAACAACAATATCCGGATGACGCGCTGAACTGGCGCCAAATTTAAAACTAATATCGTACGATCCCGGCGCACCATTTCCGTCTGTCCAGATCACGCCGCCATCAACGCTCTGCGTGAAATAAATACTGCCGGCTGCTCCCGGTGTTTCCTCCCAGGCAATATAAAGGTTCGGATTAGATCCCATACCGCCATTGAGTGTTGAAATGGCAGGCAGCGTCGCACTGCTTGAATCCACTTTAATAGACACAGTCGCAGCCACAGTTACATTTCGATAATAAATTTTTGAACTGCCGGAAGTATTATCCGCCCAGACAACGTGTGTCCCAAAAGTATTGATGACTGTACGCGGCCGGCTAAAAGCAGCGCCGCTGTCTCCCCGGTTCGACACATTGGTAACCTGACCCGGGATATTTTGTAAATCCATCCAGGTAGATCCTTGATCCAAACTTTTCATGGTATAAATATCCGGTGCGCCATTACGGTAATCCAACCAGGTCAGCAGCAGTGTATTGGGCGCATACCAATAAAGCTGAGGATAAACAGCATCAGCCGTATGATTGGTGATGTTGGTTGCAGCCGACCAGGTCAACCCTTGATCATAACTGCGACTAAAATAAATTCCCCAATAACCATTGCGATCATCCGTCCAAGCCGCATAAACGGAATTACCCGTAGCATTACAGATGATGGTCGGATAAAGGGATTGCCCGGCATCATTGGTCAACCGATGATCATTTGTCCAACCGGTTGGCATGGCAAACACCTGCGAGAACAGAAAAAAGACAACACCAAAGAAAAAAAGAGCACAAAACATTTTTTTTGTACGCATATTACCCCTCCACTTATTGGATACTGGTAAGACATGTTCACTTAAACTGCGGTTCCGGGGTGGCAGCAAAATCTATAATTTCCAGTGAACCATTTTTTTTATCCGCCCACACACCCTATTTTCCGCCTAAAAAAAGAAAAATACGCTATACTTAATCATAGCATTAAACGAGGTTATAAAGAAATGTTTGCTTATCCATCAATTCGCTTTTCCACTCACTATCCATACCGACACATTCTCCCAATAATTTTGCTGATGTTTGTCGCCTTGCCCGCCATGGCGGCCACCATCAGCCTGCATATCACTGTGCTCGGCACCTATCATGAACATTTCGCGCAGTCGTCCGGCCAGCAACCCGACGGCTGGACAGATGAAACCAATGACGGTGCAAACAATGCTGAATTAGCTGCCAACGGACTCGGCTCCGCCAAGCTGACCAAAGTTGATGCCAATAACTCCGGCCAGGCCGTCTCCGCCAACATGACCATGGACCTGGATACGTTTGATACCCTGCGCGTGGTAGTCACCGAGGTAGACAGCACTGATTATATTGTCTCGCTTTTATTAGATGGCCAATCAACACCTGTGCGGATTTCCACCGCCCTGACCGGCACTGGAATTTATGAATATGATATTAAAACCATCACCGGTTGGAGCGGGATTCAAACATTTGCCATTGTCCTGACGGTTGAGAGCGCCACCAATGGTCTGGGAACCCGTTTTGATGAACTTGTCATTTATGAACAGGGCTCCTATACACCCTATCTTGAGCATTTCGAGGAAGCCGCCGGACAACCCGGCGGTTGGTGGGACGAGACCAATGACAGCAGCAACAATGCTGAAATTGACGGCAATGGCTTGGACTCAGCCTATGTCACAGAAGTGGGACCTGATGTCTGGGGCAAGGTCCTTTCTGATACGATGACACTCAATTTGGATACATACGGTTATTTATGTACTGTGGTAACCGCAGTGGACAGCGGTACATCTTACAAAGTATCACTAAAACTGAGCAGCGGCCCCACTTTGTATGACTTGTATGCTGGAAACGGCACCGGTAAATATTGTTTTGATATTAAAGCCGCCACCAGCTGGAGCGGTTCACAGACCTTTTCAATTGTCTTAATCTCTGAAACCGGCACCAATGGTCTCGGCGCCCGGTTTGATGAAATTAAAATTGACCGGATCGGCTTCTAACAAATTTCCTAATCCACTATCTATCCACCAAATAATATTGGACTGTTGTCACCACCCGGATTTTTTTATACTCCGGCGAATTACGATCACGGTCCGCGATTGAAAAAAAACCCTGATTGGCATGACGAATTTTTCCGAGTTTGCTGCCTGAATCTTTGGCAAATTTCTTAGCCGCTTCCCGGGCATTAAGCGTCGCGGCTTCGATCATTTCCGGCTTAATTTTATTCAGACCGGTAAATAAAAATTCCGTCCGGTTTTCCCAGTTTTCCACCATGACCACACCTTTTTTTACAAGTTCCCCGGTTTTTTCCATACCAATCTTCACGCGCGCTACATCACTGGAACGCAGTGTAAGCGTGGTTTCTGCAAGGTAGCGATAGGTTAAACGCACTTTTTCACCATAGTGACGTTCTGCCTGGGTATCGGTTATTTTTGGTGAAGCATTCGAGATCATCTCATCATGAAAACCCGAGTTAATTAAAAAAGCCGTGATAATCTTACGTTTTTCATCAATATGACTTTGCAAAGACGCTAAATCATTACTGGCAACTTTGAATGTAATCGGCCATATCGCCAGATCTGCCGGTAGTTCCTTCTCCGCCAGTCCTTTCACCGTCACAAAACGGTCCGCCGACCTGATTTTGTATAATGCCGAACCCAGGCTCATCCCGGCAATAATCAGTCCAAGCCCCACCGCAATACCGGCAATCGCCGGAGAATGCCAGATTGATTTGTTTTCCATGAATCGCACACTCCTTTTTCAAAAGATGTATTTGGCGATTTTATACCACAGAATCACAAAATCGTCTTTATTTTTCCGTGACTCTCAAACATATTTATTCTAAATTCGTCGTGGAATTAACCTGACATTGGCTGTACTGGTTTGATGATAGAAGCACCCAGGGATTAATCATTTTTTCAGTGGAACGAAGAAATTGTTCTCAAACACCTGTCATACAAACAGCATAACAGAACATCTTCCATGAATTTTCGTTTTCCAATGAAAAAATGATTAATCCCTGGGTGCTATTCTTTCTCGTCGATTACTGTAGGCGGGTTGACAACCAAAAGAAAGAGGCGGCTGCAATCGGATCATCCTGTCCCTGCATCAGACAAAAAATGAACAGCCGTCTCTTTCTTTTGTATTAATTAACAACAGTAACAACCAGTTCAAAATCTCCCGGTGTCGTGGTTGCACTGTTGATCCACCCGAGAATGACTTTGCCGTGCTCAACCGAATAGAAATAATTGGTTGTAGAGTCGTCGGTTTCCGTTTCTGTATACGGAACCAGCGGGGCATCGTCATACCCGGTAAAATGAAGATAACAACTGACTGTAGAATAATCACCATGCACATTATCCACGACCACTGCAGGACAAACAGCATCATAGGTCCCGCTGGATCCTGCCGGGGATATTGCATAAACATACGTTGTTTGGGTCCCGGCACCGGCCGCACCGGTCGGCCCCATGGGACCTTCCGGTCCGCGGCATGCACTCAAAAATCCCAGTGCCGAAATTGCCAAACCAACCATCAAGATATTCAACGATTTTCGATATTTTACAGGCCGATTGTTCCCCATGGTTTATTGCTCCTTTTCCGCAACTGCAGCTTTAATTTTAGACTTTGATTTATTTTGCTTCCCTTTCGCATCCTGTTTTTGTTTCGCTTTACTTTTTACAACGCGACCGGGTTTAACCTTTTTCCGTGATTTTTCTTGTTTATATTCCTGCTCTTTTTCCATCTTGTCTTTTTTGTATCGATATTTTTTCCGGGACGGCTTTTTTCCGTCTAACACCTCTTCATCCGGCTGTGCTTTGATGATAACCTTGGTCTTTTTCCCGTTTTTTACAACAACCTTCCTCACCTTACTTTTTTTGTGCTTGTATCTGGTCGGTCCCTCGTATTCCTCATAATAATCATCATAGCGTTCCTGTTCTTTGCGCGCGTCTTCCGTCTCAACTTTTTCAGATATTTTTGAGTGCCGGGGTGATTGCTGCGCAACTTGTTCTTTCACCTTGCTTCTGCCGTATTTGGGTGATGGCCGGTCATGCTGAGATTTCCCTTTTTGCCAGTTCCCGTTGAGCCAGCGGCCTTTATGATCATACTGTCCTGGTCGGTAAACATGTCCTGTACGTTCACGTGCCCGCCAATGACCTTTTACCCAGCGGCCGTCATGACCCCAGTGACCTTTTGCCCAGACTTTTCCGGCAGGAATACGCTTCCAGCCACCGATGTTCCAAATACCGCGATGGTTATAATATCCGGCAACCCAGCGCTGACCAGTGCGAACAGCAGGACGCCAAAAACCCTTGATCCAATAGCCGCGGTGATTCCAATAACCCGGCACCCATGTATAATGATGCCTTACTTTCCTTGGCTGCCAATAACCATAGACCCAATCCCCCGCACGGTTCCAGTGACCTGACACCCAATAATAGCCGGATCGGTTTGCCTTACGCCACCGTCCTTTGAGCCACTGTCCGCCATGCCAGTAACCCGGTACCCAGGCATACCCGGAACGATGATGCCGAACCGGTCTCCAGAAGCCTGGAATATACACCCCGCCTTCCCAAAAACCGTTGGACCAGGAAAATCCCACCCGGATACGCGGACGCCAAAAACCGGGAACAATGATGTGTTCCGCGATTTCCAGAGCATCAACCCAGACCTGTTCCTCCGTGTAGGTATCTTCCGGCGCTTGAACAACAACCGTATGTGATTCAGAATAATTTTCTCCCGGCGCTTCTGTTTCATGTTGTGAAGAATACGTCTGTTCCGGTTGCGGTTGCGAGTTCGGCTGCGGGTTGGGGACTTGATAGGTTGGATAAGGTGTCGGCTGATAATAAGAATAACGTCCGGCAGGTGGTGCGTCTTTTTTATGTACAACGACGGTGCATCCCGTACTTAAAACAATGATACTCAGTAAGCCAATCAGTGCTCGTTTCATTTTTTTCTCACCCCTTCGGTTCTGTCCTTTTCTAAACGTGTTTCGTAGCTACAGAAAAGTAGACCCCCAAAGGACTGTTTGGTTCATCGCATTGAACTTTTGTATGGGACATAAAAAAAAGGGGCGTAAAAACGCCCCTTTTTATCTGTTTTTATTACTTCCAAAAAGCCGTTAATTAACCACCGTCACAACCAGTTCAACTGCCAGCGGTGTGGTTGTAAACACAATTACTTCTTTACATCCAATTCCTCACTACCCGACTGCCATTATTACCTAGGTCAGTACTTTTCATCTAACTAACCGAGCAGCAGCTTGCTTGGCATTCATTTGACCAAACCAATCTTTTTAATAATCCTTTCTTTAATATGGCCGCTTTCCGCCTCACCGATATAGAGGTATACCCCATTTGCCATGCCTGAGGTATTCCAAATAACTTCAGTCCATCCCTGTGGATAATGACCCTCCCTTGACCATACAAACCTATTTCCAGGTGTATAAACTTTGATACTCACCCGCGCGGCCTGGTCGAGGAAAAATTTAAATTTTACATTCACTCCCCGGGTGGGGTTGGGATATACAAAGAAATATTTTTTATCAATGATCTGTCCCTTAAAATCAGCTATCCTCGGAACGGGAGTTGCTGTTGGAATAGGAGTTGTTGTTGGAATACTGGTTGGTGTCGCGGTAGCCGGAGTTACCGGCCCGGTGCGAAAATCTGCATTCCCACTAAGACTACCCCACGACATACTGTACCAAGGACTATACAACTGATCAGTGCTTGTCTGGCTCGGATCATACATCAATCGAGCGCGCCACCGATATGCTTGTGAAGTATCCAATCCCGTTATTGTAAAATTTAAATCAGTACCTAATACACCCACATCCGTATACATTGACTGATTAAAAAGCGTCCCACTTGAGAGTGGTTGACCCATGCGTGCGACTTGTACTTGTAATTTTGTTCTTACAGATCCTTGACTGCTTTGAGCGAATAGACGAACAAGAAAATCCTGATTACCGCTGGAAATTGATGCTTGCCCAGCAGGACCTATCAAGCTTAATTCATCCGCACGAATCTGACGCGGTATCCGGCTCAACCCAGACTGCTCATTACCATAGTAAAGAAATGCCCGACCTTCACTCGTTTGCCCATTATCATACGCAGGAGCACTAATTATTACATCTCCATAGCCATCACCGTTTACATCACCTGCGCTCGCAACAGAAAAACCATATTGTTAACCTGCCTGGTCGCCTTCTCCCGCCCATTCCGCACTACCTACCAATCCACTGCTGCTGCCATGATATACATAAGCCCGGCCATTGGGGAATTGATACGCACCGACCACAACATCACCATAGCCATCGTTATCTACATCCCCGGCAGTGGCAACTGAGTACCCGAACTGTACACTATTTTGACCGCCATATGCGGTCCAAGAAAAATTGGTGCCGAGCCCACCAGATCCACCATGATAGATATATACTCGCCCTTCATTGCTCTGCGTACCGTCATACAAATTAGCTCCAACAACAACATCACTATACCCATCACTATTCACATCGCCGGCTGAAGCCACAGAATGTCCATATTGGGCGTTAGTCTGATCGCTCTCTTGAGACCAATCCGCCACACTGCTCAGTCCTCCCGCATGCCCTAAATACAGAAACGCGCGCCCTTCATCGGTCTGACCGTTGTCATAAAGAGGCTCACCAATAATTACATCACTAAAACCATCGCCATTTACATCACCGGCTGACGAAACAGAATATCCAAATTGCGAATTGACTTGTCCTCCATCCGCAAACCATAAAGAATTACTATCCAGACCGCTTGCGCTTCCAGTATGAAGATATACCCGCCCTTGATTATCATAATAAGGTGCTCCAAGAAGAATATCACTGTACCCATCACCATTTACATCCCCTGTACAAGCAACACTATAGCCCAACTGCGCATTGGCTTGGTTGCTTTCCACAGTCCAAGCCGGGCTGGCACCTACACCGCTGGCATTTCCTAAATAAACATAGGCCCGGCCTTCATTTGTCTCACCATTGCTGTATTGGGGTGAACCCACCACAATGTCACAAAATCCATCACCATTCACATCGCCGGCGGTTGATACAGAAAAACCAAAAAATTCATCAGCCAAAGTTCCTTCCAAAATCTGATCTGCAATGGTACTCAACCCATCGGATTTGCCATGAAAGATAAATACATTTCCAATATTTGAAAGACCTGTATCATAATAAGGCACGCCTAGCATAACATCCCCATACCCATCACCATTCACATCCCCAGCACTCGCCAGACAATATCCCAATTGTGCGCTTGTTTGATTACTCTCCGCTGTCCATACAGCGTTGGATGTCAAACCAGATGATGAACCATGATAAACATACGCTCGGCCTTCATTTGTTTCACCATTATCATACTCAAGAGCGCCTACAATAACATCGCTATAGCCATCACCATTTACATCTCCGGCGCTGCTCACCGAGCATCCATATTTTGCATCTATTTGGTTGCCCTCTGTTACCCAGATTGGATTTGTGTCTAACCCAGACGAAGAACCTTGATAGATAAATGCCCGGCCCTCTCCTGATTCTCCATTATTGTAGTTAAGTGCACTTACAATAACATCTCCATAACCATCACCATTCACATCCCCGGCATTGCCAATTGAATGCCCAAACCAAACATTTAATTGATCTCCATTTGCTGTCCAAACAGGCGTTGTGGATAACCCGGAGGATGAGCCGGGATAAACAAATACCCGGCCGCCTCTATATAACCCATTGTTATAGTATTTTGCGCCAACAATAACATCACTATAACCATCGCCATTCACATCTCCGGCACTGCTCACTGCATTTGCAATGTTTCCGTCCTCCTGATCACCATCTACAATCCAGGCCGGATTTACGGCCAAACCGGCAAGCGACCCTAAATATACATATACTCGGCCTTCATTGGTCTGACTAGTAACCGGCTCATTGTCATACAGATATGCCCCAACAATGACATCTCCATAACCGTCGCCATTCACATCTCCGGCACTACTTACAGATATACCGAACTGAGCATATGCTTGATTACTCTCAGCAGTCCAGTTTGCTGTGGCTGATAAACCTGTCGCAGACCCTAGATACACATACGCGCGGCCTTCATCATCTTCCCCATTATCAAAATACTGAGCACCTACAATCACATCTCCATAACCATCTCCATTTACATCTCCGGCACTACTCACTGAGGTTCCAAATCTTGCTTGATCCTGATTACTCTCGGCAGTCCAATCGGGTGTAGATGCCAAACCAGTTACTGATCCGAGATATATATACGCTCGACCTTCCAAACTCTGACCATTACTAAAGGTACTCGCACCTATAATGATATCCCCATAGCCATCATCATTCACATCTCCAGCACTGCCTACAGAAAAACCAAAGGAAGCGTTTGCGGCATTGCTCTCGGCTGTCCAAATCGGATTAATAGCCAGGCCGGATGTTGAACCAAGATACGCATACACCCGCCCTTCATTGCTCTCACCGTTGTCATAACCAGTTGCGCTAACAATCACATCACTATAACCATCTCCATTCACATCTCCGGCTGAAGCCACAGAATATCCAAAAGCAGCACCTTCCTGATTGCTCTCTGCGGTCCAGGCCGGTGTGGTTAAGAGTGGATCAATCATGATAGGATAGTGAGCTCCCTGATCATTAATACTCAACACAATAGCATGATTTTCCAGCGCCATGCTTGCCTGCAATTTCCGTCCGCGAGCATCCCAGGCTTTAAGTTTGGCATATTTCAATACCACAGCTCCCTGATTATTAATAAATTCAATGAATCGGCCTTTGATATCTACTCGGCCTTCTAGCCCCTCAATCGGTTGCGAGACAATTCTGACCGGTTTTCCCAAAACTTCACCCACTACACTTCTTGGACTCGACTTCAGAATAAAACCCTGCTCCAATCCTTCCGGCTTGTTCTCATACCATTCAATTAATTCATCCCGTATGTATTCGACCCGGTTATTGTTTGCCTGTATCCGCGACTCTCCGGTTGGATGCATCGCACCTGCACGCCCAATAAATACGGTTTGCCACTGCCAATTCCACGTATTCTCCACACCAACAATGCTCTTATCCCGAGGCTCAAGCTCCACTTTATTGGATGAAAAACGTGCACGAAAATTGTGTTCCCGGTTTGGCATCCCCGTTTTCTCAGCGATAGTGACCTCAAGCCCAAGGGAGAATTAACTATTCAGGA